>JAGLWW010000099.1 GCA_023133195.1 Candidatus Aenigmatarchaeota archaeon | reverse complement strand
TAATATTCACACCTTCACGCTACATTCACGTTACCTTCACACACATTCACGTGAACTTCACGTGAAGATAAGGAGAAAGCTTTAAGTATTTGTTTTTCGCATTTCTATTATTCACATGAACTTAAAGTTAGTGTGAACATTCACGGCACTATGCGTGAAGGTGTTGTAATGATAGAAAATTATGAAAAAAATCTTGAAAACTGGCTAAATCAGTTAAAATGGAAAGAAAATCCATTTACACTAAAGATAGACCCTTCACTTTTCGTAGGATACGAGGACCAGCTTAAAAAGCTCATAAGTCATATACGTGAAGGTCACAAGGTAGCACTGGTAACGGGTTCTACCGGTTCTGGCAAAACAACCCTACTTAAATTAATGGAAACCGATTTAGACAGAGATTATGACGTTTTATACATTTCTAAGCCACCCAGAAAAGAGGATTTAAAGGATATTTTCCTTTCTAAATATAAAATTCCGTTTTTACAAAGATTATTTGGCGTAAAAGTGGGACTTCACGACCTTCACGTGCACTTAAATAAAAAATTAGGTCAAAAGAAGCTATTAATGCTGTTAGATGAGACACATGAAGCCGACATAGAGGTTTTAAAGTGGTTGAGAACGATATCAGATCAAGTAGACAATATGCAGATTGTTTTGGCAGGGTTGTCGACAGTAGAAGATATGCTTAGAAATAATTTGGAGACTCTTAGAAGCAGGATTATGACGCATATAGAGCTCATAAACTTAAAACGTGAAGATTCACGTGAACTTATAAGTAAAAGGATAAAAAGTGTAGGCGGTGAAGATACGGCTCCATTCACGGAGAAATGTGTGAATGAAATATACGGATTGACAGGAGGATTTCCAAGGGAGATATTGAAAATATGTAATAAACTTGTCCAGAAGGCCATAGAAGAAAACAAATTAGAGATAGATAGCGTGAACTTATACCTAAAAAGTGAGAGTTCAACGGAAGAACAGGAAAAAGAGGAACCGAAGGAAAGTGTGGAAATCATGCTAAAAAAGGATTTTATGAATGATTTGTCCTATAAACAAAGAAAGATAATTCACTTGCTGGACGAAAACAAAGAACTATTTCCCTCGGATATAGCAGAAAAACTGGGGTTTGACAAATACAAGTCAAAACAGCATGCCGTGAGATCTGTGAACAACATATTAAAGCGGCTTTCTAAAATGGGATACGTGGACAGGAAACCAATGGGTAAGGGATTTGTCTATTTCTTGAATATAAAGACAAAAAATCTGCTTATAAAAAGCTAAATGTGAGAGTTATGTTGATTTTAATTGTGGGTATGCCATCTTCTGGAAAGACAACAGCAGCTCAAATATTTGAAGAAATGGGGTTTTCTGTTGCTTCTACGGGAGACATAGTCAGAGAAGAGATAAAGAGCAGAGATTTGTCCTACACCAAGGAAAATGACAGGGAAGTAGCAGACTGGTTCCATGAGGAAGGAAGAGAGACTTTGGTTATAGAACGTCTTCTAAGCAAGCTTAAAGGCAAAAATAAGGTCATAGAAGGTCTCAGGGACCCGAAACAAATGGAAAGACTTGAAAATAAGACAGGAAAAAGGCCAGTGATAATAGCAATAGAGTCCAGTTTTGAGTCAAGATTAAAAAGAGAGTTGGCCAAAAAAAGGTTTCCAGACATGACAAGAGAAGATCTTGAAAAGAGAGATCAGGCAGAACTGCGACTTGGCGAAGGCGAACTTATAGGAAAAGCCGATTATACAATAGACAACACAAACCTCACAAAAGAGGAATTAAAGGAAGAGTTGAAGAAGATACTGGAAGATATAAACATATAAATCTAAGCATGCAAATACTATAGGTAATAATCACAGGGGTGATTTTTTGGAGAACGTAAAAGGAAAAGAACTTATGGGCAAGATACTGGTAAGTGACGAGACTGGAAGGAAATTCGGCGTTGTAGGAGATGTGAGCTTTATCACAGAATCCGGAGAATTGATGAACGTGGTTCTTGTGGATCCAACCAAATATATGGCTGAATTAAACGTTCAGGAAGACGAGCGCGGAAGATTTCTCGTGCCATTTTCTGCAGTGAAAGCCGTCGGAGAATTCGTGATAATCTCAGAAAAGGATATAATTTAAAGTTATTGAAAAAAATCTTTTTCATTATTTTTTGTACTTCTTTTAGCTATTATTATACCAACAAATATGAAAATCAATGGAATTATCCACGAGACTGTGCTTGCAAATATTAATATATTAGTGTCTTGAGTAAATTCTGGTTTTCCAAACACGTTCAAAAGGATTCCCCCAACATTGAATTTCGACTCTCCTATTGACAGATATATATTGGAAGCAAACAGGATAATGCCTATCAAAATAAACAAAAAGCCGAGTTTTTTGCCTCTTCTTTTAACTTTAACAACAGGTTTTACTTTCTTCATTTGGCATCTTCTATTCCCTTTTCATTTACAAGGAATATACATTCCCCTTCCGGAAGATACGGTGAATCGATGAGGCGAGCAATCCTCTTTTCTCCCTTGCTTTTTCTCAGGTAAAGTCGGAACGTGGCCTGATGACCAAGGATATGCCCCCCAATTGGTGTTGTCGGGTTACCGAAAAGTATGCCAGGATTTGACATCACCTGGTTTGTTATATAGACAGCTGCATTGTTGACATCAGCAAGCTTTTGTAATACATGAAGATGCCGGTTTAGTTTCTGTTGTCTTGGTGCTAAAGTTCCACGACCAGCGTAATCGCTTCTGAATTGCGATGTCACGGAATCCACTATTATGAGACCGACATTTCTTTTTTTCATTTCTTCCTTCAGTTTGTCCACCAAAAGTACCTGGTGATCCGAGTTGTAGGCCCTTGCAACATAAATCCCCCTTAAAACCTTTTTTTCATCCATGCCTTTTGCTCTTGCTATCTGTATTATACGCTCGGGACGGAAAGTTCCCTCGGTATCCACGAAAAAGCAGTTCTTTTTCAGGCCGCCTTCTTCTTTGGGCAGTTGCACGTTTACCGCCAGCTGGAATGC
>JAGLWW010000098.1 GCA_023133195.1 Candidatus Aenigmatarchaeota archaeon | reverse complement strand
TGATGAACTAAACCTTTTATGCTTTAATAAAAAGTTATTTAAAAAAAGAAAAACAAATGATTGATATGATTTTAACAAGAATATCGAAGTACATACAGGATAACGGCATCAAAGCCTACAAGTATCATACATGGAGAGATTTGGAGGACGAAGACGGGAACAAGAAAGGCGAATTAAGAGTTTTAGTGCTTGATGATGGTATTGCTCACGCTGAATATCAGTGTCCAAATTGCAAGCACGAAACAATGATTGAACAACTATGGAAAAGACCTTTCAATGTCAAGTGCGAGAAGTGCGGCCAGCTTATAAGGGTGTCTAAATTGAAGGACCAGGTAAAGAAAAAGAAATAATTCTAGATAAGCCTTCCGTAAATTTCCGTTGTTTTTCCGGAACAATAATCCATTGTGAAGATTGGGCAAGTTTTTATTAAAATTTCTTTTGAACCTCTCTTTAATTCCATAACAGCATGGGTTTCATGTCCATCATTTTTATTAAGATATAGGTATGTGCTTTTAGGATAAATTCCATAAGTTTCTGAAACTTCCTTTAAAAATTCCAAAGCAGGTAATTTTTGGAACTTCATGGTAATGGTCATTTCTTCTTCAGGGATTTTCAGTCCAATTAATTCCGGTTTTTCATCCAAAATCTTTTTTTGCTCTACTTTATTCCATTTTTCATAAAGGTCTTGATTAACAGAGTTAATTATTTTCGGCTTGTGGGGATGTTTTTTTATTTCTTCAAATCCTGATAGTTTTCTGTCTGAAAAACTCTCTATTGGAGAACACGTCATGTCATTAACATGTATCGGTGTTTTAAGGCCAAAACCAGAAATTAGAGCTTCTTCTGTACTTACCTTTTTTTCAATATCCTTAAAATATAATTCACCGCGAGATATGGGATTAACGTATATCTCCGGTTTCCCCCCTATAAGGTAAAATACAGCATAAAACAGGTTCATGAGGGGATGGCCAATAAAGTTGTCTTTCACGTACTTTGACCCGATTTCAACTATTTTATCATCATTTTTAAGTCTTATTATTGAGTTATAATAGTTTCCTCTGCCTAATATTCTATATTCTGTCATCTTTTCCATAATTATTAATAAAAAGCAAAGTTACTTATACCTTTTTAACAAAGAAATTTTATTATTTCATAAAATCAAACATTAAATGTGCCTCAGTAGCTCAGCCGGTAGAGCGTTGCCTTGGTAATGGCCCTTTACTCAGCGTAAAGCGCCAGCGGAAACTGGCTTGTTGAAGGACCAAACGAACAGGCAAAGGTCGAGGGTTCAAGTCCCCCCTGAGGCTCCACAATACAATTTACAATAGCAGGGCTTTAAGTATCAGGAAATCAAATAATGTAATATGAAGAATCTAGACATACATAATGAAACAAGAAGAAAAGAACTCGTTCTTGACAAACTTAAGAAAGCAAAAGGAGTTTCTGATAACAATAAATCACTAATAAAAGAGTTTTCTGTTATATGCTCCGCTAATGGACTAACTTCTTCAAGGATTCGAAAATATGTTTATACATTAACTAAGATTGCAAAGTGGTTAAAGAAAGATTTTGATAAGGCTAACAAATCTGATATAGTAAAGCTAATCCAGAAGATAGAGAAGGAAGATTATACAGACTGGACAAAGCATGACTATAAAGTTGTTACAAAGAGGTTCTACAAGTGGTTAAAAGGAAATGACGAGGTTTACCCTGATGAAGTCAGATGGATAAAGCCAAGAATAAAAAGCGGTAGTCATAAACTACCTAAAGAATTGTTAACAGAAGACGAAATTAAGAGAATGGTTGACAGTGCAGACCATATAAGAGACAAGGCTCTAATTTTAATGCTATACGAATCTGGCTGCAGAATCGGTGAAATAGCCTCTCTTAGGATAAAAGACGTTCAGTTTGATAAATACGGTGCTGTTACTGTTGTTTCTGGAAAAACGGGAGACAGAAGAGTAAGGTTAATCGGTTCCGCTCCGTTACTCTCTAATTGGATTGACAATCATCCAACCAAAGACGATTCAGAATCTCCATTATGGGTCAGTATTGGAACAAGGAATAAAAACAAACTGATAAGCTATAACAACATATCAATGAGAATTAAGGATATTGCAAAGAAGGCTGGAATAAAAAAGAACGTTCATCCCCATTTGTTTAGGCATTCCAGAGCCACTTATTTGGCAAAGCATTTAACAGAAGCTCAAATGAAACAAATATTCGGTTGGGTTCAGTCCTCTGATATGGCAGCGGTTTATGTTCATTTATCCGGAAGGGATACGGATGACGCTATCCTTAAGTTAAACGGAGTTGTAGACGAAGAAAGAGAAAAGCCAGAGAGCAAACTAAAACCAAAGAATTGTCCAAGATGCAAGTTTGTTAATTCCGCCACATCAAAATTCTGTCAGAAATGTGGCGTAGTTTTAGACATAAAAACAGCAATGGAATTGGATACGAGAAGAGATTTAATAAGGCAAATAGATGGGGAAAGAAAAAAATTAATAAAAGAACTTATAAAAGAACCGGAATTTGAGAAAGTTGTAATGAAAGAACTGAAAGAGTATATAAACAGCAAGGAAATTGTAAAGATAACCGCACAAAATATGTAGACGAGTGCGGAGAGAGGTCAAATTTAGGCTTTTATAATTTAAAATTATTATTTAAAATTGGCTATTCCTCGACTAAACTATGGAGATTTCTATAATAGTAAAAAATATTAAATTTTTATCTCCCATTCTCACGCCTTATATAAAACTATGATTTTTAACGAAAGAGGAAACATTGAAATTCATGAATTTAAGTCTTAAAATACCAATTATATCGGTTAGTACGGTGATTTAAAAATGGAACTATTAAAAATAACAATTGAAAATTTCAAATCAATTGATAAACTAGAATTTGATATTAAAAAATATGGTTCTAGCCATACTTCAATGTTTGTTGGAATCAATGAAACAGGAAAAAGCAATATTCTGCAAGCTATGTCTTTTCTAGAACTTCCTAAAGAACCATTTGAGTTTAAAGAATTAAATAATAGAAATAATACAAAATCAGAATCTATTG
>JAGLWW010000097.1 GCA_023133195.1 Candidatus Aenigmatarchaeota archaeon | reverse complement strand
GGTATTTTTGTCATAGCTGTTTCTATTTCATCCTCTGTTATTTCCATTCTGCCTTCTATTTTTTCCATTACATCTTCTTTGTCCAGTCCCCTCATCATATTGTATCCTTTGTTCATCTCTGTCGTTGCATTGACAGTCGCTATTCCTCCTACAAGCAGCACCGCCATCAACGTTGCCGCCATCAGATATTTTGTCTTCAATTACATCACCTCTAAAGTTTTTATTGTGTTTTATCCCTGCCTATGAACAGCATATAAAACCTGCAGTGAACAACCGTGAACAAGAACGAACAAACAGCCATTTTTCAGCCAAAAACTCCAAATCTTAAGGGTAGAAAGCTAATAAACACATAATTCAATTTTTCTTATATTCTTTACATCTTGAAGTGCAAATAAATCCTTCTCCGGGTGCATAATTGTCATGAGAAAAGAAATTGCCTATGCAGGGAAACTTATTGGTAATTTTTTTCCAGTTATTGGGGGAATAAACACTTACAGGGACTTGAGAAGATATGGAGACTCCAAATTGAAAGCGGCTCTTTTTTCAATCACAATGGAAACTGGTAAAGCAGTTTCAATTTACGGTTTAATGGATGGTAACTCGGATTTTTGGTATCCCTATGGGGCATTGACGGCAGTGGAGGATGTAGTGACTCTTATCGGCCTACCAGATTCCAAGAAGAAGTGAAGTTATTAGAAAGGTATATAAGATTCATGTGTCATCTATACCAATGGACAAGAAATTCAATAAATATGCGAGAAGGCTGGATTCGGAAATCCAGAAATTGAATCATGACAATTATTTTGATTTTGTTTACTGTAAGGAAGGCAGTGAACAGGAATACTCTTGATGAATTGCAGAACTGGAGGAAAGAAAAAGGTTTGGGAGAATTCTTCAATCTGCCTGAATAAATCCTATAAGCCTTTTATAATTTCAAGCTGCTCCAGTAATATTTTTCTTCTCTCGTTCCCGTCCAAGGAAATATATTTGTCATTTTTCAAAACAAAAAAAATCTCTAGAGTTATAGTATCGTCATAAAGCATATCCTTGATTTTTTTAATCACTTTTTCAAGTCTTTGTTTGTTTGTAAATGGAAGATGGTCTTTTTCCCCGTAATTCTCGTGAAGATGTATATGCCCAATTTTTGCCAGCTTTAGAAAGTTATTCAATTCAGATGTCCTGTTTGCATGACCTACGTCCAAGGTGACAGCCAGAGAAGATATGTTTTTTACCAAATAATCAAACTCCGTCTTCTTGTTAAAAGGCGGCTTCACCATATTTTCAACAAAGAGCTGAATATTATTCTTCATACAGAAATCATTTATTTTCTTTAGGGCAAATATGTTGTTCTTTATGATTTCCTCGATGCTCTTTCCGTCCCCGCTGGAAGGATGCACAGTTATCTTCCTGACACCCAATTCCTTGTATATATTTATGAATCTGCATGCATCTTCTATCTGACCGACTTCCTTTTTTGACAAATCAATCCCCCAGAAGAGGTGACCAAGAAGCTCAAAATTCTTGAGGACATTCTTTATGTTCCTGACATACTCCTCCGTATAATTTGTTTCCGGCCTTAAGGTGATTTCCACAAAATCAAAATGCCTTTTGGCAAACCTTATCTCTGAAAACAAATCCATTCCAAAATGTGGCATATATCCGTATTTCATATATGAATCCGGATTTCAGTTTTTAAATATATGACTCAACTGATTCTTTTTATGAAGCTCGGTGTTTTGTTCTCTGGAGGGAAAGATTCGTGCCTTGCCCTGCAAAAAGCAAAAGAAAAGGATGAAGTGGTTTGTTTAATCACAGTTATATCAGAGAATCCGGAAAGCTTCATGTTCCACACTCCTAATATTTTTCTGACGAAATTGCAGGCCGAGGCCATCGATCTGCCTCTTGTTTCCATAACTACCAGGGGAGAGAAGGAAAAGGAACTGGAAGAGTTGGAGAAAGTCATAAGAAGGGCTAAAGAAGAACATGGGATAGAGGGAATTGTAACCGGGGCAATAAAATCCGAATACCAGAAATCAAGGATTGAAAAAGTTTGCAGGGAGCTCTGCCTTGAATGCATCAATCCGTTGTGGCACAGGGATGAAATAAATATAATGAAGGAACTCGTGGAAAATGATTTTGAAGTGATAATAACAGGAGTCTTTGCCGAGCCTTTTGGCAGGGAGTGGCTTGGAAGAAAGATTGACTTTGTGACAATAGATGAACTGGAAAAACTGGAGCGTGCTTACAAAATAAACCCTTCAGGCGAGGGCGGGGAAATAGAAACTACAGTTCTGGATGCCCCTTTCTTCAAGAAAAGAATTGAAATAGAAAAGTCTTCCGTTTCTTTCTCAAGAGATTCTGGCACGCTGAAAATAGAAAAAGCGTCCCTAATGAAAAAATAATTTATAGAAGTCTGGATGGTATTTAAAGAAAAGAACCGGTAAAATATTATGCTCTGGGCAATACTTGCGATTTTGGTTGCGTTTATTTGGGCCGCACTAAACATCACAGACAAGTTTATAATTACGAAGTGGGTTAGGGAACCTTTTGCACCCCTGATTATCTTTGGTATCGTCGGTCTAATATCAAGTATCTTTATTTACACCTTTCAGGGATTCTCTTATCTGTCCCATTTTAACATCTTTCTGACAGTCTTGTCTGGTACTATTTTTGTTTTGACTATGTGGCTATACTTTAAGGCCCTTAAAATAGAAGAAGTCTCAAGAATCATTCCCATGTTCTATTTCTCCCCTCTCTTTACACTCATACTAGCGGCTTTGTTTTTGGATGAGATTTTTACTCCGGTAAAATACCTTGGAATATTACTGGTTGTTTTCGGCTCTATCTTTTTGTCATCAGGGAACATTTCAAAGATAAGAGTTAACAAAGCATTTTGGCTTATGATTCTATGTACAGCTACCGTTGCGTTAAACAGCGTAATTACAAAGTATTTGCTTAATTTTGCGGACTACTGGACTATATTTGGTTACGGAAGGTTTGGAACCTTTTTGGCATCTATACCGTTATTTTATTTTTATATGCCTGATTTGATTTCATCTGTAAGAAAACA
>JAGLWW010000096.1 GCA_023133195.1 Candidatus Aenigmatarchaeota archaeon | reverse complement strand
TTTTATATACTTTTTTATAAAATTAGTCTTATGCTTATACCAGAAACCGGCCAATTACTGACTTTAGCTTTTATCACAGTAATACCATGGATAGAATTAAGAGGATCTATTCCCTATGGAATAGGAATGGGTTTTGACAAGTGGTTCGTGTTTCTTTTCGCTTTGGCCCTGAACATAATCATAATACCAATAATTTACTTTGGCCTTGAAATTTTCTACAAAGGATTCTTTTCAAAATTCAAAATATGCAGAACGCTGGTTGACCGCGTTCGTAAGAAAGGGGAGAAGTATATACATAAGTACGGAATTCTCGGACTCATTATTTTCGTCGGTATCCCGCTTCCCGGTACGGGCGCTTACTCAGGAACAATCCTGGCCTGGCTGCTTGGCATGAGAAAAAGAGAGGCCTTCACCTCCATAGCTATTGGCGTTAGCATAGCAGCAGTTCTCGTGACTTTGTTTTCTGTGGGATTATTCGGGTCATTTTAAATATAGTCCAAAGAGATAAACAAACATTCCAATTGAAGTTGGACTAGGTTTCTAATTGGTATTATTTTATAATCAGAATTTTTCTCAATATATTTTAAATGTCCATCTACTTTACTTTCAACTTCTTTTATCAAATCGTTTATTTCCTTTCCATCTGAATCCAATAAAAGTCTTCTAACTTCACCCAAATATGAAAGACAAAAGAATCTTGTTCTGACTGTTTTTGAAAATTCTTCCGCTACAGTAGCTTTTTCATTATATTTATCCTTCTTCAGATTTTTTTCAGATATTTCTATACTGTTTTTTACATGTGAAATAAATTCTTTTAACATATCGTAGAAAATGGATTTTTTGTTTATTTCATCATGATTTAGAATTTTTTTAGTTATATCAATCATTTCATTCCAGAGGGAAGCAGATTCGGACAAACAAACTCTTCTGGTTTTGTTTGTTTTTGAAACATCATTTATTTTAGGGTCAAATATGTAAGGTATTTCACCTATTAAGCCAAATACATTTGAGTTTACTTGTTGCGCAAAACCTATTGTATTATTTCCAAAAGTAAAAATCTCTTTAGGTTCTTTGCCCAGACTTTTATAATAATCGTAATAATCTTTGAATGTATACTCAAGGTAAATAGGTTTTTTAAGTTCTTTTATGAACTGCGCCTCAGGCTCACCCATATTCAGAGGAATTGACAATGATTTACAAAGTTCAAATATTTTATTGTAGTAATTTTCTGACATGGGTTTAGTTATGTAAAAGAAAGCTCCCTCAAAACCGGCGTTATGTAGGGGATATATCAAATCTGGTTTTATTTCTTCCATGAGATTTTTTAGTGCCGATGTGTTAGCAGGGGGATTATCAAACTTGTAATCCTTGTATTCAACAGGAAAAGACCATTCAGTTTGTATCGAGGGTTTGCTTCTGTAAAAATTATATGCATATTTTTTGATGGTGAATCCTCCTTTGAACCAGTTTTCATTTAGTTTGGCACCGTCTGGGTCTGCACAGGGAATAATATACCAAGTGAATTTTTTCCTAAGTTTTTCGTTTTCCAAAAGGATTTTTATAAGAGATAAGCATGTTAAGGATCCCACGGGTTCGTTAGGATGAGGAAAACCGAAAATCAGGGCGTTCTTATTGCCATTACCTAATCTTGCACAAAAAATAGGATACCCATCTGTGCTTTTGCCAATTTCTAATACCTTAACTTTATCAACCAATTGAAACATTTTTTCATTAAGTTCATCTACAAATAGAAATTCTTTAAAATCTTCCACTTTTTCTAACAAGGACATCATGTAATAAGAATATGTAATAAGATTAAAATAACTATATTTTACTTTTGATGAGATTGCCCAGTCTCTTTATGCCTAACTCTATCTTGTCCTCGTCCGCGTTGCTGAAGTTCAGCCTCATACTGTGGTGGCCCGAGCCGTCAACGCAGAATGCGGCCCCGTGGACATAGCACACTCTGTGTTTTATCGCTTCATGGAACATCTTTTCCGTGTCTATCTTCTTGGGCAGGGTCGCCCAGATGAACATCCCGCCCTTGGGCCTGGTCCACTTACATCCTTCCGGAAAATGCTTGTCCATGGCCTCCAGCATTTTGTCCTTTTTCTTCCTGTACATTTTCCTTATTTTCTGGATTTGCTTGTCCATGGCTCCTGATTTTATATATTCATTTGCCAGGTATTGACAAAATATGTTTGTGCACAGGTCTGTTCCCTGTTTTGCAACCGTT
This sequence comes from Candidatus Aenigmatarchaeota archaeon, assembly GCA_023133195.1. Classification (GTDB taxonomy): domain Archaea; phylum Aenigmatarchaeota; class Aenigmatarchaeia; order PWEA01; family JAGHBM01; genus JAGLWW01. The sequence continues at coordinate 867 of JAGLWW010000096.1, read as the reverse complement.
ATTTTTCTTGCAAATTTCTCCTCTGAAATCATCCAACCGAGCCTGAAACCGGGTGCAAATATCTTGGAGAACGTGCTGGTGTAAATTACAAGACCCTCCTTATCAAGGTTTTTTATGCTTGGTGTGTCTTTGCCGGAGTATCTCAGCTCCACGTAGGGGTCGTCTTCCAGTATAGGTATATGATACCTTTTTGATATTTCTATAAGGTGCTTTCTTCTCTCCAGAGACATATCAACTCCGGTCGGATTGTGGAAGTTAGGGATGGCATAAATAAGTTTAACCTTTTCTCTCTTCTTCTTACCCATTTTCCTTAGTTTGTCCTCCAGTTCATGCGTTTTCATTCCATTGGAATCTATTTTCATGGTAAGGAAGCGGGATTGATAGTTCCTGAAGCTGCAGATTCCACCCAAATAAGTCGGTACCTCTACGGCTACAATGTCTTTTGGATTTATCAGAATCTTTGAGACAAGGTCCAGGACAGCCTGTGAACCGTTTGTTACTATCAGGTTTTCCTTTTTGCATTTTATTCTAAATTTCTTCATTCTCTTGGCCAGAGTAACTCTCAGTTCAGTGATTCCTTCTGTAATTCCGTACTGAAGCGGGGCCGTGTCATAATCTTTCAGAATCTTGGTGCACATCCTATCAATTTTCTTAATTGGAAAAGAATCAGAACTTGGAAGTCCGCCCGCAAAAGAAATAATTTTCTTGTCTTCGGCAAGTTTAAGAAGTTCCCTTATTTCTGAGGCTTTCATTTCATTGGTTCTGTCCGCAAACCTCATAACATATCACTCATGTTTTTCTATCTTAAACCCCTTTGGAAGATTCAACTCTATCTTAACTCCTTTTGGTTCCTCCCTGTCTTCTTCA
>JAGLWW010000095.1 GCA_023133195.1 Candidatus Aenigmatarchaeota archaeon | reverse complement strand
GGTTCTCTTTTCGGGTCCGAGAAGACGCCAAGAATAGTTTTTATTTCTACTTTTAATCCGGTTTCTTCTTCTGTCTCCCTTTTTGCAGCATCTTCAACTTTCTCTCCAAAATTCACATGTCCGCCCGGTAGTCCAAGCCTGCCTTTATGTGGTTCTACACATCTTATGATTAACAAAATTTTATTATCTTTTTCCACGACAACGTCTACTGTTGCTTTTGGATTTTTATACATTTTTATCACTTTGGCGCTGAGGGCAGGAATTTCTTCTTTCCCAGTAAATTTTTGGCGAACTGAAGGTTCGCAAGTTTTGGGGTCTTGAAACCTTGTTCCAAGTTTTGGAACTTCAGTTCCAAAAAGTACAGAGACCTTTTTTGAAAAGGGTTCTGTTTTGAACCTGCGTGTGCCAAAGACACAATTGGTCTCGAGCCAACCGGATTAAACCGCTCTCCCACCTCAGCATAATACATAAAAGCTTCCCAGAACTATATAAATTTAGTTGGTGTTTGGATGAAAGAGATAAGAAAAATAGCAAAGAAATATATGAACAAGAATGATGGTGCCCACGGCTGGGACCATGTAACCAGAGTTTATAATCTTTGTATGAGAATAGGAAAAGAGGAAGGTGCTGATTTGGAAGTCTTGGAGTTGGCCGCATTTCTTCACGACATTGGAATAAGCGAAGACAGAGAAAATCATGAGAAGGTAAGTGCAGAAATTACAAGAGAAATCCTGAAGGATTACGACAAAAAGAAAATGGAAAATGTAATTCACTGCATAGAGGTACACAGATTCAGCAAGGGTTTAAAACCAATTACCTTGGAGGCAAAAATTCTTCAGGACGCAGATAAACTTGATGTATCAGGGGCCATTGGCATAGTCAGAACAATGTTTTACTCAGGATTTTTAAACAGACCTGTATACATACCAGAAAAGGAAATATCCCATGAGTATGACGGTGAAAGTGAGACAGCTGTGGACCACATTTATGAAAAGCTGATGAAGATAAGGGAAAAACTTAATACAGAAACCGCCAAAAAAATTGCAGAACAGAGGCATGATTTCATGAAGAAATTCATGGAAGAGTTTTTTGATGAATGGGAAGGCAAAAGGTGAATTTTATGCAGGTTAAAGTTAAAATTCAGGAAAAAATTGAAAAAGTTGAATTTAACGGAGAAACGACAGAGGACCTTCTTAAAAAAATGAACATAAACACAGAATCAGTTCTCATCAAGAGAAATGGAAAGTTTGTCCCGGTTGAAGATAAAATAAAAAACATGGATGAAATAGAGGTAATAAACATAGTTTCAAGTGGTTAAATGAAATGCTATTCTTGCGGGAATCCTGCCGTGATTTACAGGAAGTATGAAGGCAGGGCCTGGTGCAAAAAACATTTTTCCAGACAACTGGAATCCAAAATAAAGGCAACCATAAAGAAAGACAAACTTGTTGAGAAAGGAGACAAAATTTGCGTGGCACTCTCAGGAGGAAAGGATTCCTGTCTTACGCTTTATCTGATGGACAAGTTTTTTGGGAAAAGACCTGACATAAATGTTTTTGCCTTGTCAATAGACGAGGGAATAAAAGGTTACAGGGATGAAAGCATAAAAAAGGCCAGGAAACTTTGCAAAAAACTGAATATCCCTTTTCATCTATATTCTTTTAAGGAAGAATTTGGGAAGACCATGGACGAGATTCTCAAAAACAAGGAAGCTCGTGCCTGCACCTACTGCGGAGTTTTTAGGAGATATATTCTTAACAAGAAGAGCAGGGAACTTGGAGCAACCAGGCTGGCAACGGGCCACAACTTGGACGATGAGATACAAAGCATTTTCATAAACAATCTCAAGGGAGATACAAATCGCTTAATGAGGCTTGGCGCCAAACCCGTGGCGGTAAAAAAAGATTTTGTAAACAGGATAAAACCGTTAAGGTATATCCCTGAAAAGGAAACTACCCTCTACGCCATGTTGAATGGAATAGAATTTCATGACAGCAGGTGCCCAAATGCCGAGGACAGCGTAAGATTTGACGTGAGAAAATTCCTGAATGATATGGAGGAGAAATATCCAGGGACAAAGCACATTATAATCTGTCATTTTGACACGATACTTCCGGCACTTAGAAAATATTTTGCGGATAAAGGCAGCGTAGGGGTTTGCCCAAAGTGCGGTGAGCCTACATCCCGTGCCTTATGTAAAGTATGTGAACTCTTAGAAAATCTATGATTATTTTTTCAGGAGTTTGAATTCGTATTTCATTGGTGTGAAAAACTTCTCATCTGCATGGTATCCGCAGATTTTGCAACGGAAACCTATAGTTATTTTCTTGTCAAGGAGATTTTTTGCATATATTGGACTCAGTTTACTTTCGCACACAGGGCATTTCTTGGGCCTTGTTTTCTTGCTTTTTTTGGTCTTGACCGTAACTTCCATATTTTCTATCCGAAGGGCGATTTTTCTGGCTCTATGTGGGGTTATCGTGAACTTTTTGTTAAGTTTTTTTAGTTCTCTTCTGACAATTTCTGCGAGCTCGTCCTGGGTGTGAACGATTCCCCGCCTTTTCATGGAATAGAAAATAATCCTTTTAACTAATTCAGAGTTAGGTATCCTTACACCCATTAAACCACACAAAATAAAATTGTTTTGGTTATTTAAAAGTTTTCATTGTTTTCAGAGCGTTTTTTACAAGTCTTTCTATGTCCAGTTTTTCCTCTTCCCTGAGTAGCTCTTTAATTCTTCCTTTTGTCCTAGGTGAGTCAGGTACGGCCGAGCAGGATACCACGGGTATTATGGAAGTTTCGTAAGTTCCTATCCTTTTTGCCATTTCTATTATCTCTTCCTTATCAAATCCTATTATAGGCCTTAATACAGGAATATTTACTGCCTGATTCAGTACATACAGGTTGTCCAAGGTCTGGGAGGCCACCTGGCCGAGATTCTCTCCTGTTACTATGGCCTTTGCCTCTTTCTCTTCACAAACTTTTTCTGCAATTCTGTACATAATCCTCTTGCACAAGAGGCATGTCAGATTTTTCTGCGTTTTCTCCAGAATTTCTGCCATTATTTTACCGTTTTTAACAACAATCAGTTCCATGTTGCAGCCGATA
>JAGLWW010000094.1 GCA_023133195.1 Candidatus Aenigmatarchaeota archaeon | reverse complement strand
AAAGAAAAAAACAAAAAAGAGGATAAGCAGGACAAAGAAAGTTTCGGAGGAACGTTTCCCTCCGTGCATAAAGTTCATACTTAAAGGACTCTCAGACGGAAGGAAGAGAAGCATATTCATCTTGGCCAACTTCTTAAGCACTGTGGGCTGGAAAAGGGAGGAAGTAGAGAAAAGAATCCTGCAGTGGAACAGGAAGAACCGCCCGCCCCTGAAAGATAACTACATAAATACCCAGCTCAAATGGTTTGAAAGGCAGAACAGGGACATACTTCCCCCGAACTGCGACAACCAGCAGTTCTACAAGTCCTTCGGCGTCTGCAAACCTGACAAGAAATGTGAAAAGGTAAAGAATCCCGTGGTCTATCCATTTAAGAAATAAAATCTTTAGTTGTTTCTGTTTCTATATTGTTCTGCAGTTTTCAATGCATCTTCTTTCCAGTATTCATAATCAAAAACGTCTCCTATTTCACTTTCCACCATTTTAGGATAACGTCTATTTTCCAGTTCACTGAAATACATTTCCATCAAAGGTACGTCTCCATAAGGGATTCTATCCTCTATAATATTAACTACCTCTTCGCAGGAAAGTTCGTTCATAAGAAAAGATAGATACAAAATCTTAAATATTTAACATTAACAGAGGAATAACATTTTTAAATAATGAGACAGGAACAGATATAATATGTTAAACATTTTCTCAAAGAAGTGCCAGTTCTGCAAGAAGAAGATAAATGGCAAACCCCTTGTGGCAGAAGTCAAGGTCCACGGCTATTACGGCCTTAACAAAAGGTATTTTTGTTCTGAGGAGCACTACAGGAAATACGAGAAGTACATGAAAGCATATGAAAAGAAGAGAAAGATACCAGAGAGTAAATCCTGCACAGTATGTATGAGGGGACTAAGAAGAGTTTAGAGGGCAATTCATTTACCTTTTCTCTTTGTTCTGATTCTTCTCAGGTTGTTCCTGTATAAGTGATTTCTATAACTTCTCTTGTTCCCGGGAAAATTCCCGTTACTAACAGACCTAACGTCTTCAACGGAGTAAAAGGCTCTGGGGTTGAACTTCTTGATTGTTCCGACTATTTCCTTCAAGTCCTTTCTTTTCACGATTGTAAGCACTATCTTGGACGGGCCTCCCCCTCCCATAGCATCTATGACCGTGGCCCTGTAACCGTCCGACCTGAGGAATTTGACAAGTTCTGAGGGATTTTTCTTTGTGATGACGCGGACCACAAGGTTTCCCATTGCCAGCTTGCTCTCTATCCACAATCCCACATAAGTTCCTGTGGCAAACCCGCCCGCGTAAGCTATATAATTCACCCAGTTGGTAAGGTTCTGCATTATCTGTCCGATTGCAAGCAGCCATATAAGGACCTCAAAGAATCCTATCAACGGGGACAGGTGTTTCATTCCCTTTGACACAAATATTATCCTCAGCGTGCTAAGCGATACATCAATAATTCTAGAACAAAATATGAGAATCGGCAGCACTATTAGTGAAAACATCTCCGCAGTTAATACAAATACAGGTTCCATTTATTTCATCACCCAATAATGTTAAGAGAAGTGTATGCACCGAAATGTATTTAAAGATTTGTATAATGCACAAAACCCATGCAAATCAGGCAAATACAAGGGGCTGAAATATATACCCTCCTTGCCAAATTAATATTATGATTAAGATGGTAAAAGAAATTCTTCATAAGAGGAAATCCCAGGTGGAGGATTTTTACCTTGAAGACCACTGGATAGGACAAGGGGGCCAGACACACTATACGGCAATAATTCCAATAAAAATTTATCCCACGGATTAAAAGGTCAAAGTCAAAACTTCATAGCAGAATCAGTCTTTAAGATTATCCAAATTCATTGCTATGTCAAATATTTCTTATGGATTTTCAGGCATTTTCTTACAAAATAGCTGAGAAACTTCTTATTATTACAATATATCTAAATCTTTACTTTTTATGTAATTTGTAATGGTAAAACAGTATAATTTTTTAAATTCCCGCGAAAAAGATTAAACATGAAGAAAAGGGATCCCAAAAACATGGCCGCCCACGTACTCTTGCTCATCCTGGTACTTTTCCAAGTCATACTTAGCTTTTTCCTTTACAACCCGGTTTACATCTGGTTGACAAACTTGGGCTGGATAGTTCTCTGGATATCGGCCTTCTTCGGCTGGTATCCCATATACTACTTCAAGAAAAGGGGCGGGGTTCCGAAGGGCAAAGGCTTTGTCCACACCACAAAACTGGTTGACACGGGGATTTATTCGGTGGTAAGGCATCCCCAGTTCCTGGGGGGAATACTTTTATCACTTTCCTTAATCATGATAACCCAGAGCTGGATAATCCTTCTGCTTGGAATACCCGTGATGATAATGTTCTACCTGGGCCTGTATGAGGGCGACCAGCAGGGAATAGAAAAGTTCGGCCGTGATTACGAGGAATACATGAAAAGGGTTCCAAGGGCGAACTTTCTACTGGGCATAATTCGCCTCTTAAGAAAAGGAAAGACAATCAAAACATGAAAAATAGTGCTCAACCTTTTTTTAAACCAAGCTTAAATAATTTCGCTCACAACTTTTCCCATGAAAGAGATTCTGGCCTACTTCAAAGAGACAGACAACAAACTGAGATGGGACGCTATCCTTTACGATGAAAACGAGGAAAAAGTGAAACTGGAGCTTTACCTGCAAAAATGGCGGGTTCCCGAACCATGTCCCGAAGAGGTAAAAGTGGAAATAGGAAAGCCGCACGAATTCCCGGACAAAATTCTTGTAACAGAGGAAGACGTGATAAAAAGGCCCGATTTGAGAGAAGTGGACCTCTACGCAGAACTGGAGAAATTCAGGGATCACACAAAGACCACAAGATACAATCCCACAGAGGAATACAGATCATCAGGTTCCGGCGACGTCTACATTCCAATCGTAACGCTGAACGAACTGGCCTGCGAAACCGGAGACGACCTCGACAAGCTGGCCATCCAGGTCGGCTGGCGCTGAAGTTTTAGAATTTATCAGAATCCTATTTCTTGTTCCTGAACAAAACCAAGGAAACTAGAAACACAATCAGCAAGATTGCTCCCAGAATCGTTACATACGTGCCGGAAAACTCGCT
>JAGLWW010000093.1 GCA_023133195.1 Candidatus Aenigmatarchaeota archaeon | reverse complement strand
GGAAACTACTGGTGGTGTGTTTGCACTATCATAAGTTATGTTCAGGTAAGGTCTGTATGATGACGTGTTTTCCTTTGAAGCAAATAGCTTATATGCCCTGCCACCAGTTATATTTCCAATAATAAGCTCTTCAGAACTTGAATTTGATGAAGTTGGTGTTTGTGAAGCGTAGTCCGGGTCTTCAAGTCTGAAGGAAACGTTATCTCTGTCTTCTCCGTATTCATAGCTGACCATGTCAGTAACGTTTACATTATCCCATCCCTCAAGAAACCACTTAAAGTTCTCTGTTGTTTGGTTTGAGGTTGATAATGCCCATATTGACTCTACTGAATCGTCTTCCTCCCAGGTCTGGTTTTCCACTAGGTAAAACCTTACATCATCGTCTCCACCCTCACCACTATAGTAGTAAAATGCCAATTTCGCATCTTCTATGATTTGATTACTTGGCAAAGCTGAGATGTTGAATTTTATGTATGTATAACAATCCCCGATTTCCAGTTTTGTTGCCATAAACGCTAAAGTAACATCTTCCAAGTTTTCCGTGTCCGCATCCTGCAACTGGATTGTTGTGGAAGCCGCCCCCAATGTCCAGCTGTGGACGGAAAGTGGGTTGAGACCTGAGAAATCCGCGAGGTTGACTTCTTTCCCCTCTATTACAGTCCTGTTCTTGGCAAAATCTATGCTGAAATTATACTCGTTCCGGGTAAAGTTTATATTGTAACTTACGCACCTGTCCGGAGTGAAGCACACTTTAAAGGGGTGTTTTGTTTTTTTCTTGACCCATAATGTGCCTTCTAGATAGGTGTAGTTAAAGTCGTTGAGAATTATGTCATAATTTTTTCTGTCGTCAGACAGATATTCCTTTTTCCAGGCGTTCTTGAGGCTTTTTGCTTCTTTTATTGGTTTCCATCTGTCATCCTCTCTGGTATACATGCTTCCTGCATGAAGTGTAAGCGTGCATTTCCCGTTAACGCAGTTTGTCTCTGATGCGGAGTTGTGTATTATTTTTAGAGGCGTCTTTGTATCTGTTTTTAAATAATTTACAGGCTGGTTGGGTTCGGATGGAGCAGCGGGAGAGGTCTCTCGTTCTGGTTGGGTGTTAGAATCGAGAGGACTAGAATTGTTTTTGAACTCCCCCACTACAAATTCTTTTGACCTTACTACTGATCCGGACCTTAGAATAAGTACATAAGAACCATTGTCCAGAGACAAAGACAGGTAATAGGAACCAGAAGCATCCGTATAGCCTGTTCTATAGAAAATTTTTTGGTCCAATTGGTTTAGTAACGTCAAAGAGAATGGAGTTTCCGCCGGACCTTCTATGTTTATGGTTACTGGTTCTTCCTGGAAACTTTCTTTCATGTCTATTTTAAAATTGTCTGTCGAGTTGACAAAGCAAGAAGTCATAGTCAGAGCAAAGAGTAAGAAAACTATAAACATGAGTTTAACTTTGTATAAACTTCTACCCCGCACAACACCCAACCTATCTTAATATATCATTATATTGATATATAAACATTTTCGTGCCACATAAAAACTTTAAATAATCAGAATTCTATTATTATAATTGGTGGGGGTAAATATCTTATTCTCAGGATATGGGGGTGTTCTGAGTGGCTTTATGCCTCCCCACCTTTTTTAGTTTTACAAGAACTTATCAATAGTCCGCTGTTCTACCCACCATATAATCCTTCTTTTGCTTTTTATCATATCTTCCCTGCTTTTTACAATATTTCTTATCTGCATATCCTTCAAGTGTATATTAGCAGTAGACCAAGATACATTTATTTTTTTAGCAATCTCGTAGGTTGAAAGAGGCTCTGCACTTTCCCTAAGAAATTTAAGGATATTTTCGTCTATTTCTGAGAGTTTGGGAGAGTTCATGGATATAATTGGCATATATTAATATATAAATGTATTGATATAAAATAAAAATAATCAATTACTCATTAGTGCCTATAACAAACAATGTTCCTGTGTTTAGCCTTCCCTTTGCCACGCCGCGCGACAAATAAACTGTTATATTTGCCACGGTTGAGTTTCCCGGGTATAATAGTCCACTGTAAAAAGTTTCATCATTTGAGGCGCTATCAGCTCCAGGAAAATCCTGGTTCCAGTGGGACCATCTTACAGCATAACCCAAGTCAGTGTTATTTATTCCTATCACATAAGAATCCCCACCTATGTTTGCATCAGCATAACACCAGTTGTTTCCTGCGTCTGTGAGAGCTCCTGACCTGCAGGTCGTTCCTGGGGCGTTATTCAGACCGGATGTGCATCCCCCACCCGGGTCAAAATTTATTGTACCTGTTGCTTCTTTGCTGTGTGCCACATCGCCCAGATAGAACGTTGCTCCGTCACAGTTTCCACCACTCTTGTCTAGAAACCAGAAGTATTCAAAGGATGCGTTTCTGAATCTTCCGTAAGAAAATTTAGTCTCATTTGGCGGCATGTTTCCATCAGGATCTGTAAGGTAAACCAGGCTCCTTGTTTCGTTAAATTCCAACCTGTCCACTGCATAATAGTTTCCACTTTCCTTTGATATCCACACAAAGTTTGATGACCTGTAACTACCATTGGAACCAGTACCATATGGATTACTGCTTGGTTGTGTAACGTTAAACCATATTTTTGTGAGGTTAGTTGAACCAATATTTTCTATCTGCGCCTGCTTTATTGAGCCTGTACTTCCGGGGTCAATTGCACCCCACGAGAAGGATGATGGTGTAAGATCTATCAAAGTTTTTTCTCCCACATCCAATATTATATCTGAACTATCTGAGACATTCACCGCCGCCGCCTTTGGTGTGAATTTTAAAAAAAGGGATCCTGAAAACAGAATACAGAATAACATAAGAAAAACTATCAAACGTTTCATTTTCCACACACCCAGAATAACCATGCTAAAGCTTGTTTAACCCCATTATTAGTTAAATATGGTAATATATAAATGTAGAGATATATTGAGATAACTTTAAATATTTGCAAAACAATAGAACTTTGTGGTGGGGATAAAACGTGTCATCGTTTCCTCTAATTTTTTAGAGGGTGTTCCAACCCCCCACCTTTTTATTTTTATGTAAGTGTTATCGTATAGTTTATCAGCTGGCTCTCGTAATGGAAAGAGC
>JAGLWW010000092.1 GCA_023133195.1 Candidatus Aenigmatarchaeota archaeon | reverse complement strand
GGACAGGCAACCCCTACATGACCGTTGGAGGAACAGGCGATATTCTGGCAGGAATATGCGGCTCCTTGCTGGCCCAAGGGGCTTCGCCACTGGACGCAGCCTGCGCAGCGGCCTACATAAACGGCAGGGCAGGCGACCTTGCAGCAAAAACAAAAAAACAATCTCTCATGGCTTCTGACATCCTGGCCTACATAGAAAAAGTTCTTTAAGTTGTTTTGTCTTTTCTTATATCAGCGGTCTTTAAAAACCTGAAATTATGGGTTTAAATCTTTTTCGGATGTATAGATAATTATGAAACCAATTTTAAGGCCGGAAGGACCGGATTTGAAAGATACTGAAGAATTAATTAAGACTATTTCTACGACACTTGATAGCCCTTATGCTTATCCTGATGTTAAAAATCACATACGTGAAACTATAGATGCTATTGTAGAGGGATATAAAACTCAAAGCGGAAAAGAATACACCGGATTTTATCCTCTTGAAAGCGGGAATTTACCTTACGACGCTGAGCTTTTTTCAGTAGAACCATTTGATGAAGAAAACATCAGAATGAAAGCCTATTTTGTTAATTTGAAAGATAGAAAACCCCCCTTAGAATGGAAGGGTTATGAAGTTACCAAATTTACAAAATATTTACACAACATTGAAAGAAAAATGATAGATGCCGATAAAGACGTAATCCCTAAACCTTTTGTTGGATTCGGAACATTCTTTCCTCATATATCAAAACTTTTCTGGTTCGAGTTGGAAGAAGATAGAGAAACGAATTGTTACGTTAAATCCTTCAATACAAAAACACTTGAAGAGAAAAGTTTAGTTAAACAAGCTAATGAAGTTCATTTTGCCTGCCCAGCTGAGGCAACTATCGCAGCTCAAGAAATCATCCTTTGGTCTGAAGCGGATACTGTAGAAGATTACTTGAAAAATTTTGCAACTGAAGACGAGAACGTTAAGGCAATAAAAGTTAAGAATCCTATGAAACTGAAAAAATTCTACGAAGAACACAAAATAAGGCCACGTTACCTCTAATTCTCGAATCCCCCTGAGGGCTCCAACACTGGGTTTCAAATCCCTTAGAAATCTGAGACCAGGAGTTTAAATGTTTTTTTGATGTAAATATGTATTATGAAACCAGTGGAATTTCGTGCGGACGATAAATCTCATGGACCTAAAGTTGGAGATATTATGGCTCTAATTTTGTTGGACGCCGCTTTCGGACCCTGTCCAGATCCTTACTTTGATGGTAACATGGATATTGTTTATGAGGATTTACATTTTTGTACAAAATGTGATTGTGTTTATTCTTCATTTGCTTTGAGAGCTTCTAAAAAATCTCCAAGAATCAAATGTCCAAAAAATCACGTATTATATGACTCACTTTCCTAAATCATATCTCTTGTTTATTTTCTCAATTTTCCGTTCCAAAGCCTTCTCTATGTCTACACTCATAACATTGGCAAGAAGTAATGTTGTGATTAGAACATCTGCAAATTCTTCTTGAATATTTTCTTTATCAAGTTCATCCAGTTTCTGTTTTCTCTGCAGAGAATTGTGAGCCAAAACGTCGTTGCAAAGCTCTCCGAGTTCCTCTGTTAGCTTTACGGTCCTTGCAAGAATCCTTTTCTCTTCATCAGGATAACTCCCGTAATACTTCCTCAATCTTTTGTCTTCTATTTCTATGAACTTTAGCAAATCTTTGAGTTTCATATTTAATTTTTACATCCAATCTTTAAAAGTCTGAATTATTCCCCTCCGTTTCTCATTTCTCGCATTTTGTTTGCAATTATACCTCGAACTTCCGGGTCCTTTAGTAAGTTTGCCATGAGGTTTTCCATTCTTTTTCTTTGGTCTTCGATCTTTGAAATTGTTTCGTCGTCAAGCGGGCAGCCGCACCTGTTGCATATTTTTCCTGTTGGTGAGTTCATTTTCTCGCATCGCTGGCATTTCTTTGGCGTGAATTCTTCTCTTTTTTCCTCTTCATCGTCCTTCTTTAGGCCATAAATCTTTAAAATGGCACCATCCAAATCCCTACCGGACAGGTGAACATAGGTTGAGGGCATGTCAGATCCCTGGACCCAACCGAAATAATGGTTCATCTGAGCCTCGGTTAGGTAGTTTGCCATGTGCGTTGCTCTGCTGTGCCGGAAAATGTGTGGGTTCACCCTTTTCTTTATGCCTGCCTTTTCAGCCACTTTCTTAATCATCTTGTTCGCATTCGAATAGTTGAGATATCCGTTGTGGTTTCTTGTCCCTATCACGGGCCACAGGGGAGCGTTTGGATTGTCTCTTAGAGGATGGTACTCGAGCCATATGGTCAGATATGTGGCAGATGCAACGACCCGAATCCTTCGCATGCCTGTTTTTCCATCAACGATTATCTGAGCCCCCAACTCGTCAATGTTTACGTGTTTTATCCTTATGTTCAACATCTCGCCGATGCGGCATCCACTCTCATACAAGAGTGAGATAAAGGCTCTGTCTCTCAGGTGGTCTGCAGCTTTGATTAATTTCATGACTTCGTCCTTTGAAAGCAGTTCCTCCGGCAACTTCCCCTTGTCGTTTTTCACTGTTGTTGTTATCCACCTGACCTTGTCAGGGTAGTCCTCGTCACCGCCTTCAAGCCACTTGTAAAATCGCTTTATAATGACGTTGAAGTCATGTTTTGTATACTCTGCATAGTTCATTTCCCCGATTTTGTTTACAATTCCTATTATGTCATCCTTTTCTGTCTCGGTAAAAGATTTTCCCAGCATTTTGGAAATCTGCATAAGGTGGTAGATATATTTCGCTATTCTACCCACATTTATTCCTTTGTCTAAGATATAGTGATAGAAGTCCATTATGTCCTTCTTTGCATCACCTGGTAGGTCAGAATTTTCTAGTTTATTCAAAGCCAGCCTTAGCCTACCTTTATAGTTATGAACGTCTATTTTGTCCATAAAATACATCTCGTTTATGAGGGGTATAAAGAAAGAGAGAGTGCGAATTGCAAAATGGTGCTCCCGCCGGGATTTTCGCTGGCGAGCGAAAAGATTGCGAATTTCATTCGTCAGATTCGAACCCGGGTCCCTGGCTTTCCCAAAGCTTTCGTTTTTTGCTTAAGCTTTTTTCTAAAAAGCTTACGAGAGGCCAGAATCCTTAACC
>JAGLWW010000091.1 GCA_023133195.1 Candidatus Aenigmatarchaeota archaeon | reverse complement strand
TGGGCTCCCTTCTAGCTTCTGTCCTGATTGAAAAATACACGAAAAAAGAATACTGGAAAATCATGCTTGTAATAGGTTCAGTTCTTTGCCTTTACAACCTTTACCAGGTCTTCAGTTTTGGGATAAAGAACTGGAGCGGAGTCTTTATGACACTGGGTCTAGTCGGTCTCTGGTCCCTTGTATTCGGCCTGATACATTTAAAGTTTCCGAAGCACCTTTCCCGAGTAAACCTTCCAATACTGGTCTCCCATCTCTTTGACGGCAGTGCAACCTTTATTGCACTTTCCTACTTTTCCTACATGGAGCAGCACGTCCTGCCAAGTTTCCTTATAGGCTTCACTGGTCCGTGGGTGATGTTTCCACTTAAAATCTTTATAGTCTGGCCCGTTTTATACTTGATAGACAAACACATAGAAGACAAGGAATTCAGGATATGGCTCAAGATTACCGTCCTTATACTGGGATTGGCCCTCGGGACAAGGGATATATTGAAGGTAGGCATGGCAGTCGCGTAAGCCTTTTATTTTGAAGAAAAAATAGAAAATAATTGAGGGAAATATTATGTATAAACAAGTTATAATTGTCATAAAGGACCTGAAGATGAGTCCAGGAAAGACATCAGCCCAGGTGGCTCACGCCTCCGTAGGCGCACTAAAGAATACGGACAAGAAAGTCAGGGAGGCCTGGGAAAGGGAAGGGGCAAAGAAAGTAGTCCTTCAAGTCAGCACAAGAGAGGAGCTGTTGGAGATAAAACAAAAGTCAAAGAGACTTCCCACAAGCCTTATAAAGGATGCCGGCATGACCGAGCTGCCTCCTGGAACTATAACGTGCCTTGGAATCGGACCTGACTCAGATGAAGAAATAGATAAAATCACGGGTTCTCTAAAGCTTCTAGACTAGAAGACACATCATTTGGTAATAAAATGACTTTTACTGATATGCCATCCTTAGTACACAAACAGTAACATTTCACTTCATCTATCCTTTCCTCAACTTCTTCAGGAGTGAACGGTTGAAAATCCGTGGTGGAGCATTTGCAGGTTATATTATGTTTGGTCATCTCATTTTCTATCTCCTTGCATGTGTCTTCTTCAAGACACCCGGATATAGATATAACCAATACAAGTGTGAACAGTGCAATCATTCTTTTCATATAATCCATTATTAACAAACTCATTGAAATATTTAACTACAAGCCAGAATCAAATGAAAATTTCCCAAAAATTCACTATTTTTTCTTATAATCATTTTCTAAAGACAAAACCTTCTAAAATACCTTATTTTGACCCAAAAACATCATAAAATCCCTTTGGAACAATTAAACCCCTAAAAATGTAGTTTAAATCTTAAAAACAAGGCATCTCCTTTCTTTAAAAATGGGGGTGGAACTGTTTCACGACAATGATATATATGCAGCGTTACCATGTTTATAATAACAATTCAAGGATAATTCAAACAAGTCGCGGCTCTGGAGAATAATAAGCTCCACTGTCGAACTGTCTGGATTCCTTGAACAAAAAACAATAAACATAAAGGAGGAATAATATGAATTTTAAAAAGTTAGCGGCAACGCTTATCGGCGCCTTAATGGCAGCAATGCCATTGGCTGGTAGCGCTCTCGCTGCTGACTACACACTAGCTGATTTTCCAGCACCTTTCATAGAAGGCGGAACTCCAAACTTCCTTATAGTAATAGGAAGCGGCGGAACTGCAAGCGGAATAGCCAACGATTTGGCTGGTCTTATTAACGTGGCAGCAAGGCTCGGTGGAGAGACCGTAAGTACGGAAGGAGAAGAAACTGTGGTAACTGGAGGACTGAAAGTTGAAGCCCCAGGTGTAGACTTTCTATATGAAGCTGCATCCGACGAGATAAGTGAGGTATTACCTCCTCTAAGAGATAGCGGTTTGCCAGATGTCTTGGCAGACGGTATCTATGATGATAACAAAGGTACCAATGACAAAGAAACTGACTACACACAGAAGTTGACATTCGGCACTACTTATCCAAAGGTAGTATTTGATGTCGACGAAAATGATGACAATGAACCAGCAGGAACTTATCTCTTCATGAAGTCTTCAGAGACAATCTACACTTACGAACTGAAGTTCAGCTCGGATGTAACTATCGACGACACTTCGCACACAAAGGCTAAGGAAGATGTTCAGGACACCGAAATTGAAATTCTAGGCAAGACCTACACCATCAACGACATAAAACTCACAGGTTACGGTGGTGGTAGCGACTATGTAGATGAATTAGAGTTGTTGGGCGGTGCAGCAGAAGCAACAGCCAACGACGAAGAAGCCCTTACCATAACTCTTGAAGGAACTGAATACGAGATAACTCCAAACGTCTATGCCGGTGATTCTGTCACCTTGACTGTGGAATATGGTGGAACAACAGAGACCACGGATTCCATGGATGTTGGTGACACTTATGAACTGGATGATGGAACTGAAGTTGGAATTAGAGACATTCTTTTCAGTACCAAGGAGACAAAGACAAGTGCAACAACTTTTTACCTTGGTGCACAAAAATTGACCTTAGGAGATGGTGACGAGGTTAAAATCAACGATGATACCTTGGACGATTATACAGTAACTGCCACCTTCAACGACAATAACGACGTCTTGAACAAAATAACCATAACCTTAGTGATTGATGACGACGTATGGATAGGCGAAGGTGAAGAGTGGGTAGACCCGGTCTTTGGTGCATGGAAGATAAAGTTCACTGGAATAACAAGGGAGATAGAAGAGTTTGAATGGGATGCCTCTGGAGGAGACGAAGCAACATTTACCTTCACCAACAACAATGGTGACGCGGTTGAGATACCAATAGGTATTCTTGACGCGACTACAGATGTAGTTTCATTCGGTGATCCAAGTGAAACACACTTCTGGGACGGCAGCGATGGTGACGGAGAAGGGTATGAGAGCGATGGTACCACTGTAACAGGTATGATAACTACAAACGGCGGTTATTGTAATCACGATGCAGCAATAACAAATGAATGTGACGACCTGTTGTTCCTTGGTGTCTCTGCGGGCGGAGAAGCTCATGTCTTTAGATTAGACGATGTTGACATGGGTAACGACAAAGTCAAGATAACTGATGAGACGCTCGATGAGAAGTTGAACAGCGGAGAGTGGATTCTTACCACTGCCGATATTGACACAGAG
>JAGLWW010000090.1 GCA_023133195.1 Candidatus Aenigmatarchaeota archaeon | reverse complement strand
AACGTTTTTCTTGTTTCAAATTCACTCTTTTTGCCTTTATTCCACTGTCTTACCGGTCTGAGATAACCGACCACACGGGAATATATTTCACATTGGGAACCGCACTTTGGACATTCGCTATGTTCTCCTGAAACATAACCGTGCGTGGGGCAAACGCTAAAAGTGGGTGTAAAAGTAAAATAAGGCAGGTGATATTTCTCTGATATCTTTTTTACCAGATTCTTTATGACATCCGGATTTTTGACTCTTTCTCCTGCAAATAAGTGCAAAACTGTTCCCCCGGTGTATTTTGTCTGTATGTCATCCTGCAAATCAAGAGCCTCAAAAGCATCGTCCGTGAAATTCACAGGCAACTGTGTGGAATTTGTGTAAAAGGGTTCGGCTCCATTTTTATATTCTCCTTCGTTGGCACATATTATCTGTGGATGCCTCTCCTTGTCTATCTTTGCCAGATTGTAAGAGGTTCCTTCCGCCGGCGTGGCCTCAAGGTTGTAGTTGTTTCCTGTTTCTTTCTGGAATTCTATCAATTTGCCCCTCATAAAATCTAAAACCTTTGTTATGAAAACTCGGCCCTGCTCACTGGCACTGTTTTTCCCCAAGAGATTTAGGCAAGCTTCGTTCATACCTACAAGACCAATAGTAGAAAAATGGTTCTTCCAGTACTCATTAAACCGTTCTTTAACACCTCTCAGGTAAAATTTTGTGTAAGGATAAAGGTCGTTATCCGTGAATTTTTCAAGTACCTTTCTCTTTATTTCAAGACTTTCCTTTGCTTTTACCATTAAATTCTCCAGACGTTCCATGAAATCGTTTTCATTTTCAGATAAAACACCAAGTCTTGGCATGTTGAGAGTAACAACTCCCACGGAACCAGTTAGCGGGTTGGAGCCAAAAAGACCTCCCCCTCTGCTCTCCAGTTCCCTGTTGTCTATCCTTAAACGGCAGCACATGGACCTTGCATCCTCCGGTTTCATGTCTGAATTTACGAAATTGGAGAAGTAGGGAACACCGTACTTGGCTGTTATTTCCCAGAGACCTTTTATGTTTTCATTATCCCAGTCAAAATCCTTGGTAATGTTGTAAGTTGGAATCGGAAATGTAAAAACCCTGCCCTTTGCATCGCCTTCGGCCATGACCTCAAAAAGGGCCTTGTTGAACATTTCCATCTCTTTTTGGAAATCCTTGTACGTTTCCTTTTTTATTTCTCCGCCGATTATTACGCCCTGATCAGCGTAGTAACTGGGAACAGTCAAATCCAGAGTAACGTTTGTAAATGGTGTTTGAAAGCCAACTCTGGTGGGCACGTTTATGTTGAATATGAATTCCTGCAGAGCCTGTTTTACCTCTTTGTAACTCAGCTCATCATACCTAATGAAAGGCGCCAGAAGTGTATCTAAGTTGGAGAATGCCTGAGCACCCGCTGCCTCGCCCTGTAAGGTATAGAAGAAATTTACAACCTGTCCCAATGCGCTCCTGAAATGCTTGGCTGGTTTGCTCTCAACCTTTCCTGACACTCCCTTAAAGCCAACCTTCAGTAAATCAAAAAGGTCCCATCCAACACAATAGACAGAAAGCAAACTCAAATCATGGATATGAAAATCGCCGTTTAGGTGGGCCTGCCTGATTTCATCGGGATATAACTTGTTTAGCCAGTAGACTTTGCTGATTTCCGATGAGATGTAATTATTTAAACCCTGTAAAGAAAAGGTCATGTTGCTGTTCTCGTTGACTTTCCAGTCTATTTTTTCCAGATACTGGTCCATCAAGTCAACACCGGCCTTATCGGTAATTTCCCTTATTCTGGCATGCTGTTCCCTGTATATGATGTAAGCCTTGGCAGTATTGCGGTAAGATGATGATAATAGAATTTCTTCAACTATATCCTGGATTTTTTCAACGGTTGGCATCTCATTCTCAAACAACTGTTGTGACAGATTAAGGACTTTAACCGTAAGTTTTTGGGCAACTTCTTTGTCAAACTCTCCGGTTGCTTCGCCCGCCTTAGCAATTGCATCTGTAATTTTCTGAACATTAAATTTTGCTATCCTTCCGTCCCTTTTCTTTATTCCAAGAAACATTATATCCCTCTTATAAGTAACCACAGGGCATTCAGAATTATTTCAGTGACTAATCAGGATTTCTAAATATAGGTGTAGAATTTCTCGTCATGCAAATCACTGAATGCGGTACTGTAGCTGTATAGTAAAATTAAGAAAATTGATTTATAAAGAAATGTATACAGAAAAGTATAATACTTTAATAGTGGTGACTAACTCTTAGATATAGTTCCAACATCTATGCAACCTAAAGTTATTTCAGGTCTTCTTTTATTTTACCGTTCGGAAGCATGTTATCAGGATGTGGGTCTCCCCTCTCTTCTATTTGATACCTAACACAACTTTTCCAATCTCCTTTGCAATACAACTCAATCCATTTTTTATTTAGTTTCCCTTCTTCATAAAATCTTTTCATTGGACATGCCTGATACCATTTGCAATTGGCTGATAACACTTTTAATTTTTTATAATTTTTTATCATTCCCTCTTTAAATGATTCATGGTAAAGAAAGGTGGCAGGATGCGTTAATGGAAATATTTTTTTATCTTTAGCTAAAAAGAGTTTGCCAAAAGCTTCTGACTTAGATTTGAGCAGAATATTGTATTTGTCAAAAATATATTTAGTTGCATAATAACCCAAGGGAACTATTACATTTGGGTTTATCAGTTCTATTTCTTTATCTAAATATTGGCTACATGCCTGAATTTCATCTTTTTTCGGCTTCCTATATTTCGGAAGCATGCATTTAACTAAATTGGTTATGTAAAATTCTCCTCTTGTCGCATCTGCCTTCCTTAATAATTCATCTAGCACCTTTCCTGAAGGTCCAATGAACATCTTCCCTTCTCTATCCTCGTTCACTCCGGGTGCTTGAGCAATTAGCATGAGTTTGGTATTTAGATTTCCTTCTCCGAGGAGGATGTTTCTTCTAGTTTTATATAATCTGCATTTTTTGCAACCTTTAATTTCTTTATTTAAATCTCTTAAGCTTTTCATAATCCCTACCGAATGCATTGCAATAGCTGGACAATATTCTAAATTCAATTACCCTTTTAATCCTATTTAGTTGTTACTAAACTAAAAGGCTTGTTAACAAAACACATTTTGTATTTTCTAATTAAAAAAT
>JAGLWW010000009.1 GCA_023133195.1 Candidatus Aenigmatarchaeota archaeon | reverse complement strand
CCCTCTTTGTTGAAAACGGGTCTATGGAGGGATGTAAAACTAAAAAAATACAATATAAAGGCCAAGGGAAAGAAGATACACCCAGGAAAAATACAGCCTTACCAAAAATTCATCCTTCAGGTAAGGAAAAAACTTGTAGAACTTGGTTTCAAAGAGATGACTGGCCCAATCATAGAAACGGAATTCTGGAATTTCGATGCCCTTTTTCAGCCACAGAATCATCCCGCAAGAGACTGGACAGATACTTATTCCCTTAAAAATCCCGTATACGGTAAACTTCCTGATAAGAAAATAGTGGAAGCTGTTAAGAAATCCCATGAAAATAGCTGGAAATATGAATGGAGTGAGAAAAAAGCCAGCAAACTTACACCGAGAGCACATGACACAGCTATTTCTCCGAGATATCTTGCAAGAGGCGTGGAAATACCTGGAAAATACTTCAATCTGGTCAGATGTTTTAGGCCAGATGTTATAGATGCCACACATAAAGTGGAGTTCAATCAGCTCGGTGGATTTGTCATAGGAGAAGAAATGTCGCTGAAACACCTGTTAGGATTACTTAAGATGTTCGCGACAGAACTTGGGGGAGCAGAAGAGGTGAAATTTCTTCCAGACTATTATCCGTTCACAGAACCGAGCGTACAAATCAGTATTAAACATAAAAAACTCGGGTGGATAGAACTTGCGGGTGCAGGTATATTTAGAAGAGAATTAACAGAACCATTGGGCGTAAAAGTTCCTGTTATAGCTTGGGGCGTTGGTATAGATAGACTTGCAATGTGTGCCCTTGGAATAAAAGACATAAGAGAAATGTTCAGTCAAAATTTATCTTGGCTAAGAAATTTTAAGGTGTTATGATGCCTACAATAGAGTTTTTATTAAGCGATTTGGAAAGGCTTTTGGGTAGAAAACTAAATCTGGAAAATTTGAAAAATGAAGGCATACTATTTGTAAAGGGGGAGATTGAAGAAGAGAAAAACGGAGAACTGAAGGTGGATATAAAGGATATAAACAGGCCTGATTTATGGAGTGTGGAAGGAATATCCAGAGAATTAAAGGGTCACTACGGAATAGAAGAGGGTCTGCCTAAATTTAGTGTTAAAAAATCTGGTTTAACTGTCATTGTAGATAAAAAAGTGGATAAAGTTAGACCAAAAACCGTGTGTGCAGTTGTAAAAAATATTAAATTTTATGATGAATCTGTAAAGCAGATGATACAATTACAGGAAAAAGTATGCAAAACCTTTGGAAGGAACAGAGATACAGCGGCAATAGGCGTGTATAATTATGACAAGATAAAAGGTCCCATTAAATACACAACTTTTAAACCAGAGGAATTGAAATTTACTCCTCTTGGATTCACAAAGGAAATGAATCTGAAAGAAATTTTAAAAGAACATCCAAAGGGTCAGGAATATGGTTATCTTCTGAAGGGAAAAGAAGAATATCCAATCTTTATAGACAGCACTGGAAATGTCTTGTCAATGCCACCAATAATAAATTCCAATTATACTGGTAAAGTTGATGAAAATACGGAAAATGTTTTCATAGAAGTATCGGGCCATGACATAAATAATATATCTATAGCCTTGAATGTAGTTGTCACCGCATTGAAAGAAAGGGGTGGCCAACTATACTCTGTTGATGTGAAATATGACAAAACAATAATTACCCCAGATTTGAATCCAAAAAGAGCTGAGATTAACATAGAAAATTGTAGAAAAATTTTGGGGATGAAAATATCTTCAAAAGAAATGATAAAACTGATAAAACAGGCAAGATTTGATGCAAAACTAAAAGGAGAAAAAATAGAAGTATTGTACATACCCTACAGAAACGATATTATGGATGAAAGGGATTTGATAGAAGAAATAGCCATATCTTTCGGTTATAATGACATAGAACTGGAAGAACCAAAAATGTATACAAAAGGAGAAGAAACTAAATTAGAGATATTTTCAAATAAAATAAGGGAAATCTGCATAGGTCTTGGACTACAAGAAGTATTAAACTACACTCTAACAAGCAAGAAAGATTTGTTGAAAAATATGAGAGTGGAGGAAAAGTTGGTAGAAATAGAAAATCCTATATCATCCAACTGGTCTGTATTCAGAAATTCGCTAATTCCGGTGTGTCTGAGATTTTTATCTTATAACAAGCATACAGAATATCCACAAAATATATTTGAAATCGGAGATGTTGTAAAGATAGATGAAAATCAGGAAACTGAGACCAGAGACATAAGAGATTTGACAATACTCCTGACAGACCGGATAATTGGTTATGAAAATATTTCCTCTGTATTGAGTTCACTGATGGATAATCTGAAAATTGAATACAAGCTCGAAGAAATGAAAAGCAAGAAATTTATAGAAGGAAGATGTGCATCTATTGTGTTAAAAAACAAAAAAATTGGGGAAATTGGGGAAATACATCCCGAGGTCCTTGAAAATTTTGGACTGGAGATGCCAACTGCAGTTCTTGAACTTAATTTAGAAGAAATAAAATCTTTATGACTATTTTGTTAGCCAGTTGGCTATTCTCTGGAAAATGCTTTGTGATTCTAAAATTGGTTCTTCTCCCACAAGATTCGAACTAAACCTCTTTATAGCTATGCTTGCTGGAGAATTAGATTTGTGATTAACCAGTGGAATCTTCTTGTGTATGCTTTGTGGAACAAGAGGATCTTCCGGTATCTTACCTAAAATTGGAAGTTCTAAAATGCTCTTGATTTCATCATCTGTAAGTTCTGTCTTCCTTTTATTTATTCTGTTAACAACAGTACCCATAACGTTTGTGTTAAACTCTTCTGACAACTTCTTTACCTTCAGAGCCTCAGTAATTGAGGGTAAATCTGGATTTGTAATTATTACAACATCATCCGCTATTTCCATGGATTTTAAGGCTTCTTTTCCTAAACCAGCGGCACCATCTACCAACACAAAATCTGAATCTTCTGCTAGAGAAAAGATAGACTCTGGGAGTAAATCTAAATTCATACCTTTCAAATCTTCTATTCCAATACCTCCGGGTATAACTTTCAATCCTGTTGGATGAATATATGTAGCTTCTTTTATGTTTACATCTCCCTTAAGTACGTCATGAAGGGTTATGGGATAAAGAGGTATACCAAGGTGCATTGAAAGATTTGGTGTCGTGACATTCCCATCCACAACAATCGTGTTTTTGCCAAGTTTATTTAAAACTAAAGCTGTATTAGAAACAAGAGTTGTCTTTCCTACACCACCTTTTCCAGAAATAAAAGCAATTATTCTACCCATAATCCACACATAAAAGACTTAGTTTCTCTAATTTAAATATAAAAATGGCGGGAGCGGAGGGATTTTCGGTGACAAACCGAAAAGCTTGCGAATTCCGATTTGCCAGATTTGAACCCTCGACCCCTGGCTTTCTTCCTATCATCCTTAGGCGTCAAATCTTCTATCCATTTGTCCGATAGAAGGCCAGTGCTCTATCCAAGCTGAGCTACGCACCCACAAAACAATTGTTTATAAAGTTAAATATAAAACTTATTAAAACTTAAACTTATAAGTGGTTTTATGGTTCAGAATGTGGATTTTAAGAGTATAGAGAAGAAATGGCAGAAGAAATGGAAAGAAGCTAAATTATTTGAAGTTAAGGAAAATATTAAAAAGAAAAAATTCTATGTTTTGGAAATGTATCCATACCCTTCTGGTTATGGCCTTCATATGGGGCATACCAGAAACTATGTAATAGGAGACTGCCTGTCAAGATTCAAAAGAATGTGCGGATTTAACGTCTTGTATCCGATGGGATGGGATTCTTTCGGATTACCATCAGAAAATGCCGCCATAAAGGAAGGGGTTCACCCTGTAAAAAGTATAGCAAAAAACATCGAAACTATGAAAAAACAGATGACAGCACTGGGTATTAGCTATGACTGGACAAGAGAAATAGCAACACATGAAAAAGAGTACTATATTTGGGACCAGTGGTTATTTTTAAAATTATTAGAAAATGGCTTGGCTTATAGAAAAAAATCACCGGGAAACTGGTGCCCCGGATGCAAAACAACCTTGGCAAATGAAGACGTAAAATCCGGAAAATGTTGGAGATGTGATGCTGAAGTTGTGCAGAAAGACATAGAACAATGGTTTTTCAAGATTACAGATTATTCTGATGAATTATTAAACGGTTTGAACCAAATCGAATGGTCTACAAGACTGAAAGCGTTACAAAAAAATTGGATTGGAAAAAGCGAGGGGATAATAATCAATTTTAAGTCCGAAGATGGAGAAGATTTGCCATTATATACTACAAGACCCGATACGCTATTTGGTGTCACTTTTGTTGTTTTTGCTCCGGAACACCCAAAAGTAACGGAATTTGTAAAAGGCACGGAATACGAAGAAAAAGTTCAGAAATTTTTGAAAAGAACCGAAAAATTGAATGAACTGGACAGAATGTCAAAAGAAAAAGATGGTCTTTTTATAGGAAAATACGCAATTAATCCCATAAACGGGGATAAAGTGCCAATTTACATCGCCAATTTTGTCTTAATGAATTATGGAACCGGTATGATAATGGCTGTTCCCTCGCACGATCAAAGAGATTTTGAATTTGCTAAAAAATATGACATACCAATAAAAGTTGTTATCCAACCGGAATCCAAGAAACTTGATGGGACTAAAATGTCCAAAGCATACGTGAATGAAGGTGTTTTGGTGAATTCTGGTGAGTTTGACGGAATGAATAACAAAGAGGCAATTGAAAAAATATTCAATTATATTGAAAAAAACAAATTGGGTGAAAGAAAGGTCAATTATAAAATAAGAGACTGGTGCGTCTCCAGACAAAGATATTGGGGTTCCCCAATACCCATAATTTATTGTGAGAAATGTGGTGTAGTACCTGTACCGGAAAAAGATTTACCAGTAACATTGCCTTTAGAGGTCGACTTTACAAAGGAGGGAGCGCCCCCGTTAGCAACAAACGAAAATTTTGTTAATGTGGCGTGCCCAAAATGTGGAGAACCTGCAAAAAGGGAAACGGACACAATGACAACATTTGTTGACTCATCTTGGTATTTCTTCAGATATTGCAGTCCTAAAAATGATAAAGAATTATTTGACAAAGATGAAGTCAAATATTGGTTACCCGTTGACCAGTATATTGGCGGTATAGAACACGCTATTGGACATTTATTGTATTCTAGATTTGTAACAAGATTCCTTAAGAAATTGGGCTACGTTGACATAGAAGAACCCTTTTCAAAACTTTTGAATCATGGTATAGTAAACCTCGGAGGAGTCAAAATGTCCAAATCTAGGGGCAATGTAGTGGATCCGATGACCATAATAAACAAATATTGCGCAGATACTCTGCGTGCGTATTTCTTATTTGTTGCACAGCCAGATACCCCGATGGAATGGTCAGATAAAGATATTTGTGGAATTCATAGG
Source organism: Candidatus Aenigmatarchaeota archaeon (assembly GCA_023133195.1). Taxonomy (GTDB): domain Archaea; phylum Aenigmatarchaeota; class Aenigmatarchaeia; order PWEA01; family JAGHBM01; genus JAGLWW01. The sequence goes on along the minus strand of JAGLWW010000009.1, from coordinate 7,599 downwards.
TTCATTGAAAAGATTTACACGATTGATCGTCTCAAAGAGAACGAGGAAAAGAAAAAATATATTGAAAGCATAACGCAAAATAAAATAAAACTTGTGACAGAATATATGAAAAATCTTGACTTAAACAAAGCTATGATAGAATTAATTGATTTTTTAAATAAAATAGAAAAATATCCATCTGACTACTCAAAAAAAGTTTTCCTGAAGATGATTGCCCCGTTTGCGCCACATGTATGCGAAGAGGTTTGGGAGAAGACGGAAAATAATGGGTTTATATCAGTAGAAAGTTGGCCTAAAGTTGATGAAACCAAGATAGATATGGATATAGAAATGGGCGAAGACCTCATCAAAAACATTCTAAATGATGTTGAAGAAATTAAGAAAATAATAAAGATAGACAAACCAAAGAAAGTTATCATATTCGTTTCTCCTAGGTGGAAGTATGATATACACGTGGGAGTTAAAGAAGGGGAACAGATGGGAGACTTTATGAAAGAGGAAAAGTATAAAAAGATTGGAAAGGATTTAGTTGATTATGTTCAGTCGTTGATGAAAAAAAGACCGAGTGAAGACATATTAAAAAGACAAAAAGAAATAGAAGTACTAGAAAAAGGAAAAGAGTTGCTTGAAAAAACAATAAATGCCCATATAGAAATAATAACAAAAGATAACGACAACAAAAAAGCAAAACAAGCCGAACCAATGAAACCTGGGATTTTAATAGAATAATTGATGTCAAATGAGGTGTATAAATGAAGAAAGGAGATTTTATAAAGATAAATTATACTGGCAAAATAAAGGAAACCGATAAGGTCTTCGATACAACAGAAGAAGAAGTTGCTAAAAAAGAGGGTTTGTTTAAACCCGATGTAAAATATGGTCCCACTCTTATAATAGTTGGACATGGGAAAATAGTCAGTGGTCTTGATGAAGAGATATCAAAAATGAAAGTTGGTGAAAAAAAGATAATAGAAATATCTCCAGAAATGGGATTCGGAAAAAGAGATCCCAATATGTTAAAGTTATTGTCTATATCTGAATTTAAAAAACAGAACATAGACCCGTATCCGGGAATGATTCTGAACATGGATAATCTTAGCTGCAGAATAATATCGGTAAATTCCGGTCGAGTGAGGGTGGATTTTAATCATCCGTTGGCAGGAAAAACTCTGATATATGACTTGGAAATAAAAGAAAGTATAGAAAAAGATGTAGAAAAGATAAAGGCTGTGTGTGAATACTATGACTGTGAATCACAAGAAGTAAAAATAGAGATGAAGGAAGTGGAAATTGTACTTAAAAATGATGTTAACGAAAGAATTAAAAAGATGATAACAGATGACATATTTGACCACATGGATTTTAGCAAAATAAAGTTCTCTCAGTTTTTTGAAAGAAAAAAATGAATTCTGCGCGAAAGCTTTATATACGTAATATGTAATATAATTATTACTTTAAACTAAAACAAATACTTGATTTATTTGATGTCAAATTTTCAGAGGGATAAAATGACTGCAATGAAAAGTGATAAAAAAAGAGATAATAAAGTAAATAGTGAACTTGAAAAAATACTGGAATCAAGGAAGGCTGATATAAAAGTTATTGGTGCTGGGGGTTCCGGATGTAATACTATTTCCAGAATGAATGAAATAGGAATTATTGGTGCAGAAGTAATTGCCGTAAATACAGATGCACAAGACTTGCTTTATACGGACTGTGAAAATAAAATTCTATTAGGCAGGGATACTACAAAGGGTCTTGGCGCAGGAGCAGATCCAAAACTGGGTGAAGAAGCGGCAAAAGAAAGTAAAAAGGATATACAAAAAATCATAGGTAAAGCCGATATGGTTTTTGTTACTTGTGGTCTTGGTGGAGGTACTGGAACTGGAGCTTTGCCTGTGATTTCAGAAACTGCAAAGAAGGCTGGTGCGTTAACAGTTGGAGTGGTTACATTGCCATTTTCAATGGAAGGAACGCAAAGAGAATCAAATGCAAAAATTGGTTTGGAAAAACTGGCAGAGATAGTTGACACTTTGATAGTAATACCCAATGACAAACTTTTGGAAATTGTACCTGATGTATCTTTATCTACCGCATTCAAAGTTGCTGATGAAATATTAGTGAATGCCGTAAAGGGAATTACAGAACTTGTGACAAAGCCTGGTTTAGTTAACCTAGACTTTGCTGATGTAAGAGCGGTGATGTCAAATGGCGGTCTTGCAATGATAGGTTTGGCTGAAAGTGATACAGAAAGGAGAGCTGCAGAAGCTGTAGAGAAGGCCTTAAACACGCCATTGATAGATATAGAAATAGAAGGTGCAACTGGTGCTCTTATAAACGTTTCCGGTGGAGCTGATATGACAATAAAAGAAGCACAGGAGATAGTACAGAGAGTAAATGAAAGGCTTGATCCTGATGCAAAGGTAATTTGGGGTGCACAAATAGATCCATCTTTAGGAGACACAATAAAAGCAATGATAATAGTGACGGGGGTTAGAAGTCCGCAAATCTACGGACCAACAAAAACCTATACAGAAGAAAGGAGAAAGGAAATAGAGAAAGTTTTGGGGATAGATTTTGTGGATTAAGACGGCAAATGCCGTCCTTCCCAGTGTGTGGGGTGTGCCCCTTTGGGGGCAATTTATTTAAAAAGTAACCTTTATATATCTTTCTAAATCTTTAATGTGTTGTAATGGTGAAATTATGGGATTAAAAAATTTTATCAAAAACTGTACAAGAGTTTTAAAAGTCACCAGAAGACCGACCAGAGAAGAATATCTGGCAGCATCAAAAATCACAGGATTGGGAATAATACTCATAGGTATTATAGGATTTGTAATATTTTTAATTTTCCATTTTGTAGGGATATTTGGGTAGATTTAATGATTTACACTATAAGAACTACCATAGGAAGAGAAAATATGGTAATGGCTGAAATAGAAAATATGGTTAAGATGAGAGGATTTGAAATAAAGGCCCTAATTCATCCAGAAAAACTAAAAGGATATGTTATGGTAGAGGGCAAAGAAAGTGATATAAGGGAAGTAATACATGATATGAGGCATGTCAAGGGTATTATCGGAAAACCCGTGGAGATAGATAAAATAAAACAGTTTCTTGAAACAAAGGATAAAGAGTTGGAAGTTCATAAAGGTGATCTTATAGAGATAATTGGGGGACCATTCAAGAGGGAAAGAGGTAAAATTACAAGAGTCGGCAAAGGTGAAGTTACCGTGGAACTGTTGGAAGCTGCGGTATCAATTCCTATTACAGTCACAATAGATTCAATAAGGATAGTAGAGAAGACTAAGGAAAGTGAAGGTGTGAAAGATGAGTGAAAAAGTAGAAGCTTTGGTAGAAGGAGGAAAGGCAAGCGCAGGACCTCCGTTGGGACCCGCCTTGGGTCCAATGGGAGTTAATATAGGAGAGGTTATAAATCAAATAAATGAAAAAACCAAGGATTTTGAAGGAATGAAAGTCCCTGTAACAGTAATAATTGATGGCAAGGATTTTAAAATAAAGGTAGGGACTCCTCCTATATCAGCGATGATAAAAAAAGAAGCCAATATAGAAAAGTTGTCTTCGCATCCCAAAGAGGAAAAGGTTGCTGACATAAAAATAGAACAGGTAATTAAAATAGCGAAAAATAAGAGAGATTCTATGAATACTGTTGATATGAAATCATGTGTCAGGCAGATTGTAGGAAGCTGTGTTTCATGTGGAATTCTTGTTGAGGGTAAGGATCCTAAGGAAGTTCTTAAGGAAATAGATGATGGAAAATATCATGATAAAATAATCCACGAAAAAACCGAACTAAGTACAGAAGAATTAAAGGAACTTGAAGAAGAGAAAAATAAGTTGGCAGAAGAAAGAAAGGAACATATGGAAGAAATGAAGAAAAAAGCAACGGAAATAATGAATCAAATGAAAGGCAAGGACAGAAAAGCGATAATATCAAAGCTGAATGAAGAGGAAATAACAAAAGAGATAATAGACGAGCTCCTTCCAAAGGAAGAGGAGGCCAAAGACGTAAAAGTCACAGAGGAAAAGAAGTGATAAACTTAAATACTTTACATTTCCTTAATTATTTAACCGCTTAACTACTTCGGTAGGAGGTTAGAAGATGGAGATAATAGAAGCACTTAAAAAATGTATGGAAAATAGCAAAAAAAGAAATTTTGCCCAAACTTGGGATTTAATTATAAATCTAAGAGGTATTGATTTTTCAAAACCCGAAAATAGATTCAGCGGGAACATAATTCTGCCCCATGGTAAGGGGAAGAAAACCAAAGTATGCGTAATAACTGATTCTAAGGTTTCTGAAGCCAAAAAACTTAATATAGGAGTTATTACAAAAGATGAACTTAAAAAAATAACCAAGCCTGAAATCAAGAAAATTGCACAACAATATGACTATTTTCTAGGTGAAACTACTTTAATGGCTCAAATTGGTAAAACACTTGGCCCTGTTTTGGGACCAAAAGGCAAGATGCCAAGACCATTTCCCCCGACAGCAAATCTTGAAGGAATGATAAAATCTGGAGAAAACACTTTCAGTCTTAATGTAAAGAATCCTGTGATACAAGGTGCGGTTGGGAATGAGGGGATGAAAAATGAGCACATTGAAGAAAATATAAACGCCATAATAAGTTTTGTGGTGGAAAAACTTCCAAAGGGCAGACAACAAATCAATAACATTGTGGTAAAGTTGACTATGGGCAAAGCTATCAAGGTGAGAGTGTGAAGGAGTGGAAAAAGAAAGAAGTTGAAAAATTGAACAAACTTATAGATGATTATCCAGTTATTGGTATAATCAACATGTATAAAATGCCTGCCTCGCAATTGCAGATGATTAGAAAAGAATTGAAAGGCAAAGCGAATATATTAATGTCAAAAAAGAGTTTTATGAAATTGGCTCTTGAAAAAGCTAATAAAAAAAATGTAGAAAAACTAAAAGAATACCTGAATGGTCAACCTACTTTAATATTCACTGAAATGAACCCGTTTGAACTTTTCAAATATCTTAAAGAAAATAAAACTCCGGCTCCAGCAAAAACGGGGGATATAGCACCAAATGACATAGTAGTGAACAAGGGAAACACAGGAATTCCTGCAGGACCTGCAATAGGTCATTTATCTGATGCAGGACTTGTCTCAAAAGTTCAAGATGGAAAAATCCATGTCATAAAAAATACAATCGTGGTTAAAGAAGGTGATGTAATAAACTCCAGTGTTTCAAACGTTTTGAATATGCTTGGGATAGAACCAATGGAAATAGGCTTGAACCTTTTGGTAGTTTATGAAAATGAAACCATATTTGACAAAAAGATTCTGAATATAGATGAAGAAGAATTTATGAACAGAGTAAACAAATGTATATTTTCTGCGATAAACCTGTCTTTGAACTCTTCCTATTTAACAAAAACAACAGCGCCTATGGCGATACAAAAAGCTTTTATGGAAGCAAAAGCACTTGCTTTGGAAGCTGGAATATATACAAAAGAGGTTATGGATGAAATCATAACAAAGGCTCAAAGAGAGGTTTTGTCTTTGAAAGCTATAACTGAAAAATGATTATGGAGGTGTAAAAATGGAATACGTATATGGAGCACTGTTGCTTCATTCCGCTGGAAAGGAAATCAACGAAGCCAATGTGAAAAAAGTAATCGATTCCACTGGTGAGAAAGCAAATGACTCACAGATAAAAGCTTTGATAGCTGCTTTGAAAGACGTAAACATAGAAGAAGCAATATCAAAAGCTGCTATGCCAGTGGCAGTTCCTGCAACAGTACAAGCAGGAGAAGCAAAGGCTGAGGAAAAGGAAGAAGAAACAGCAGAAGACAAGGAAAAGAAGGAAGAAGAAGCAGCAGAGGGATTAGCTGGACTTTTTGGTTAAGTTAATTCTGCTGCCTTTTCTTTAATTTTATATATTTATTAGTTTGTCCAAATACTTTCAATTATGAACAAAAAAGAACTCATAAAAAGGTTGCAGAAAACACCGGAGAAATACTGGTATCTGGATTTCTTTAAGGAAAATGAATTTAAGAGAAAACAGTGTAAAAAGTGCGGCAAGTTTTTTTGGACGCAGACAGAGCAGGATATATGTAATGATTCGTCATGCAGGCCTTATGAATTTATTGGCAATCCTCTGACAAAAAAGAGGTTTGACTATTTTTCTTGTTGGAAAGCTGTTAAAAAATTCTTTGAAAAGGAAGGGCATACAATCGTGGACAGGTATCCTGTTTTGTGCAGATGGTTCCCTGACTTGTACTTCACGATAGCAGGAGTCGTGGATTTTTACAGGAAAGATGGGAATAAATTTGTTTTTGAGCTTCCTGCCAATCCTGTTATCATTTTACAACCATCTTTGAGATTTAATGATATTCCACAAGTGGGTGTAAGCGGAAGACACTGGACATGTCACACGCACCTGGAGCAGGGTTCTCTTTATGACGGCAAGAATGGGTACTGGAAAGAAAGGTGTATAGAACTTGATTACAGGATGCTTACAGAAATTTTGGGAATAAAACCTGAGAAAATAACGTTTGGAGAAGATGCCTGGCTTGGACCTGGAGCTTTCGGATACTCTCTGGAGTATTTTGTCGGTGGTTTGGAACTTGGAAACGCCGTTTTCACGGAATTCAGGGGAACTCCAGACAATTACAAAGTTATGAAAAACAGGCTCATAGACATGGGAGCCGGATTTGACCGTTTCGTGTGGCTCTCACAAGGCACGCCAACAAACTATGATGCCATATTGGGTTCCATACTAAATAAAATGAATAAAAAAGCTGGCATAAAGTATGACAAAAAACTGTTTGAAAAATACTCCAAGCTTGCCGGTTTGCTTAACATAGATGAGGTAGAGAACATAGAAAAGGCCAAAGAAGAGGTTGCCAAGCACCTTGGTATAAGTAAAGATGAAATGAATGAGAAAATAGAACCGATACAAGCCTTGTATGCCATAGCAGACCACGTAAAAACCTTGCTTTATGCAATAACAGATGGAGGAATACCTAGCAACATGGGCGGCGGCTACAACTTAAGGGTTATATTGAGAAGGACGCTGAGCTTCATGGAAAAGTATGACTTTTCATTTGATATGAACTGGGTTGCTGAAGAAATAGCAAATTATTTCAAGCCACTCCACCCAGAACTAATTGAAAAAATAGATCATTTCAACAAAGTGATGAGAATAGAAAAGAAAAAATACGAGGAAACATCAAGAAACACAAAAAACATGCTGACAAAAATGATTGAGAAAAAAGAAAAGTTTAGTGAAGAAAAGATGGTAGAACTTTATGATTCCCATGGAATAACCCCTGAGACGATCAAAGAAGTTGCAAAAAAACATGACATTAAGATAAATGTCCCGGCGAATATCTACCAGAGAGTTACTGAAAAACATGAGATAGAGAAAAAAGAGAAGAAAAAATATTCAATAAATGAAAAAGAAATAGGAGGATTGAAAGAAACGGAAGTTCTTTTTCATGAAGACAAATACGAATTTGAAGCAAGGGTCTTGAAAATAATAGACAATTTTATTATTCTGGACAAAACCGCGTTTTATCCGAGGGGAGGCGGACAGGAACCGGATTT
>JAGLWW010000089.1 GCA_023133195.1 Candidatus Aenigmatarchaeota archaeon | reverse complement strand
CAACGTAAGGCACTGAAGCCAAACCTGCGATAATTGATGCTATTATTGCTATATCACTAAGGTTCATTTTTAAACTCCCCTTTGATCATTTTAATAAAAGTTAAAGAAAGTTGTTTATAAACTTTTGGTTGAAAAATGAAATCAAATTTGCATATATGGATTATAAAATTCATTTGCCCTTTACTAAGGGTACTAACTCCTTTAATTGCTCAAATATTTTTTCTTTGCACTCCAAATTAACCACATCAAGATTAGGAAGATCCAAAAGATTTTTAAGAATAGCTACTTCGACATCCGTTATTGGCAAATGATACGTATCCATCAGCTTATTGTTCTTCAAAATCGGTGAGTTGATGTGAATTTCTATTACCCTCTCTAGAGGTAATTTATCGAGATATTTTCTTGTTGTCTCTAATCTGTTTTCAGGGATTTCGTCTCCAAGTTCCACTGCACTGACTTCAGCATGAGATATATCAAGCAAAAGATAAACATCTTTATTTTTATTCAATAACTCATTAATGAATTCTGGTTCGCAAATGTATTCGTATGCTCCATTACCATAATAGTCCAGATTTTCTACTGCTACAGGAACTTCTGAAAATTCTGTTAGATAATCCAAACTTTCTGAAAATTTTTCAATTGCTTCCGACCTTCCAACATTTTCGGAAATTGGATAGTCATATACTCCTTTTTTAAAAACTTCAGCAGGGTAGCCCAAATGCAATGAAACTATTTCCGGTGATTTCTTATTTAGAACATTTTTTATTTCTTCTCGGTTAAAGTGTTTTTTAATTGCTTCTGGTTTAAGAAGATTCACAGCTTCACCATTTTTTGTTCGTGTGAAATGATATGTCCAATTTTCCTTTATGTCATATAAATCAGAAATATTACTAATCTCAACAACATCTACATAATCTTGAATATTTTTCCATGCTTCCATTAATTCTGGTGAAAATGATACTCCCAATCTCTTTTGTTTCATTCTATCATCCATTTATATACTCATAATTGAAGGATTTAAACCTTTATCAATTTCTTTTACAAAATATCTTTATGTCTCTTAAAAAATTCTTCAGTCCGAAATCAGTTTGCATAATAGGCGCATCCAGAAACAAGAGAAAAATAGGCCACGTCATCCTTAAGAATTTCACAGAAACCTTCAGGGGAAGAATTTATCCTGTTAATCCCAAGGCCAAAAAAATTCTTGGACTGAAATGCTATCATTCGCTTGAAAAAATAAAAGGAAAAATAGACTTGGCTGTCATAGCACTTCCGGCAGAAATAGTTCCTTATGTTTTGGAAGAGTGTGGTGAAAAAGGAATAAAAAACTGCATAGTTGTTTCTTCAGGATTCAAGGAAATCGGGAACGTAAAACTGGAAAAAGAAATGAAAAAAATCATAAAAAAATACAACATAAGACTTATTGGTCCGAACGGACTAGGCATCTATGACCCCTACTCCGGTGTTGATACCATATTTAATCCAAAATACAAGTTGGGAAGGCCTGAAAAAGGAAACATGGGTCTCATATCCCAGTCCGGGGCTGTCTTGTGCATAAGTCTTGACTGGATGTCTATGCGCGGCTACATTATATCAAAAGCTATCTCTTACGGCAACGCAACAGACGTTGACATACCGGAACTTATGGAATACCTGGACAGGGACAAAGAAACAAAAGTAATGTGTCTTTATATGGAAGGCCTGAAAAACGGGAGAAAGTTTTTCAAAACAGCCAAGAAAATAAAAAAGCCGATAATTGCATTGAAGGGCGGCAAGACTGAAGGAGGAAAGAAATCCGCCAAGACTCATACGGGGGCAATGGCAGGAAAAGCTGAAATCTATTCCGGAGCTTTTCGCCAGACCAAAATAATGGAAACCGATGACTTGGAGCAGATGTTTGACCTGGCCCGCGCCTTGTCAAACCAGCCTTTGCCAGAAGGAAATAGATTAAGAATAATAACTGATGCTGGCGGCTTCGGAGTCCTCACCTCAGACTGGGCAGAAAAATTTGGCTTGAAGATAACCAAAGTAAGTGAAAAAAGCAAAAGAAAGTTAAGAAAATTGATACCAGCCCATGCAACTCTCTCTAACTTAATAGACCTCACGGGAGACGTTACTTCCGAAATGTATGAAGCCTGTTACCAAGATGCCGTGCAGGACAAAAGCATTGACATGATAGCTTTGATACTCTTGTTCCAGCCCCCGCTCATAAATGAAGATGTCGTGGATAAAATACTAAAGCTATCCGGAAAAAAGACGACAGCAATTCTCTCGGCAGGAGGAGATTATACGGAAAAATTAAAACAAAAATTAGAAAAAGGAGGATTGCCATGTTTCTCTTCCCCGAAAAGATGCATTGAAGTTCTAAGTACTATGTATAGATATTCTAAGAAATAATCTCCTTTAGTTTGTCAACGCATTCAGGATTCTTCAGAGTTGTTATGTTTCCAAGTTCATTGCCTCTGAGCAGATTTTTGAGGATTCTCCTCATTATCTTTCCCGAACGGGTTTTTGGGACGTCTTCCACGAAGTATATATCATGTGGTCTTGCAAATGGTCCTATGTGCTCGTCAGTTGTCTTCTTTATTTCCTTTTTCATTTCTTCGGAAGGTTCCCTATCCTTGAGAATAACAAAAGCCACTGGAACTTCTCCTTTTATTTCATCCGGCTTTGAAACGACAGCGCACTCCGATACGTTTGGATGACGAGTTATGGCATCCTCCATTTCCGCGGTGGACATTCTGTGACCAGCCACTTTCATGACGTCGTCGGCTCTCCCAAGTATCTTTATGTTCCCGCCTTCCTCTTCAATGGCCCCGTCCGAGGTGTAATAAACATCCAAACCGTACTTGCCCCAATAAGTATCCACATATTTTTCTGGATTATTATAAACACCTCTCAACATACCCGGAGCAAACGGTTTTCTCTGTATCAAATATCCTTCTTCGCCCACGCTCGTTTTGTTTCCGTCTTCGTTTACAACTTCAAGTTTGGTTCCAGGAAAAGGTCTTCCCGCAACAGTCGGAAAAAATGGCCCTATTCCAGGCAAAGCTGTGACCAAAATACCTCCGGTCTCGGTCTGCCACCATGTATCTAGGACAGGACACCTGCTCTTACCAATTACATTGTAATACCACATCCAAGCCTCAGGATTAATCGGTTCGCCGACACTGCCCAAAATCCGTAAAGAGCTCAAATCATGCTTA
>JAGLWW010000088.1 GCA_023133195.1 Candidatus Aenigmatarchaeota archaeon | reverse complement strand
GCCTTCTTTTCTCATTCCATTTATAGCTCTTGAAATCAGTTCTTCCTCAATTTCTTCGGTAATGGGTTCCATAACCATGGCAGGAGAAATTGCTCCCATTCCGCCCGTCTGTTCTCCATCGTCAAAATTAAAAGCTCTCTTGTTGTCCTGGGCGGACTTGAAAACATGATAATTTTTTCCGTCACTTATGGCATAGCAAGAAAATTCTTCACCAACCAATCCTTCTTCAATTAGAAATACTTCACCTGCATTCCCAAAATTCTTCATTTTCTCCACATTCTTTAAACCTTCATCCAAGTTTTTTGCCTTGAGAGCTCCCTTGCCACCTGTTAATCCCGTAGCCTTTACGTAAATTTCCCTTGTTGGATTTTCCTGATATAATTTTCTGACGTAATTCTTACCTTCTATATCAGAATTAAATGACCAAAAGTGAGGCGCAGGAATTTTGTGCCTTTTCATAAATTTTCTTGACCACATTTTGTCCCATTCTATTCTAGACTCCTTTTTTGTAGGCCCAAAAACATCAAACTCTTTCATAAGAAGGTCTACTGTTCCCATAGCAAGTGCGTCATCCTGAGCAACGTCCACCAAGTCAGGCTCATATTTTCGTGCGATTTTAAGTATAGATTTCGGGTCTTTCAGAGAACAATTTCCATCTGTAATCACTTCTTTTTGTCTCTCATAAGCAATAAAATCATTCCCAGGAGCAACTATAATCCTGTCAACATGGGAGCTTTTCTCGTAAGCGTGCGAGATTGCATCCTCCCTTCCACCACCACCCACAATAAGAACAGTCAAGCTTTCTGCCATATAAAGAATAAGGTTGAAAAATTATTTATACCTTAGAATGGCTTAATGAATTGTGATAAAATGGATGTTTTTGAAGCGATAAAGGGAAGAAGAAGCATAAGGAACTATGAGGACAGGCCGGTTGAACATGAGAAGATAGGAATGCTTCTGGAGGCCTGCAGGTGGTCGCCTTCCGCGGGGAACAGGCAGCCATGGGAAGTGGTAATCGTAGATGACCCCGTGACGATAGAAAAGCTTGCGCACGCATCGCTTGACCAGATGTGGATGAAGACCGCGCCACTTATACTGGCTATGTGTTTGAATGAAAAAATAGCAAGGAGCACTTTTGGCGACAGGGGAGAAATGTATGCCCTGGAGACAATGGGAATGGCTGTCCAGAACATAATGCTTGCAGCCCACTCGCTTGGCCTTGGTTCCTGTTGCGTGAGCGCATTCGAGGAGGAAGAGGTGAAATACATCTTAAAATGCCTGGAAATCATAAAGCCTGTGGCGCTTATAACCATAGGTTACACAAGGAACAAACCCCCGGCACCGTTCAGAGAAGAAATCTCGGTGTTCACCTATTACAATTCCTACGCAGAACAACACAGACCGAGTTGGATTGGAGTCACAAAAGTCGGGAAAAGAATGAGGAATAAACTTGTAGACAGCCTTAAGAAATGCTGAACCATAGATTATTTTAAATTTCTCTTCAACCTAATATTAGGGTGATGGTGACGCAATTATGGTAAGAATAGAAAAATTATCAATGCAGGGATTCAAGTCTTTTGCGAACAAGACAGTGCTTCCTTTTCCTTCAGGATTTAACGTGATTTGTGGTGCAAACGGCTCCGGGAAATCAAACATAATAGATTCTCTCTGTTTTGTTCTGGGAATAAGGTCCGCCAAGAGCATAAGGGCCGAAAAACTGGAACAGCTTATTTTCAGCGGCAGCAAAAAAAGAGCAGGCGCCAAATACGGTGCCGTGAATCTCTACATAAACAATGAGGGAGGAGAAATCCCGGGAGAAGAAGATTCACTAAAAATCACGAGAAAGATAAACAAGAACGGCGTGAGTATGTACAAGGTCAACGGAAGGACTGTTAACAGGAGAAAGGTAATAGACATACTGGCAAATGCAAGGATACACGCTGACGGTCACAACATAATAATGCAGGGCGATGTAACGAATTTGATAGAAATGACTCCTCTCCAGAGAAGGGGTGTAATAGACGAGGTATCCGGTATAGCGGAATTTGAGGACAAGAAAACCAAGGCGGAAAACGAATTGACCAAGGTAGACGTCAAGCTAAAGGAAGCTGAGATAAGGCTCAATGAAAGGGGGAATACACTCAAAAAACTTGAAAGGGAGCAGAGACTTGCCAGGGACTACAAGACTCTTGAAGAGGACAGAATAACTGTCTCAGGCTCCATAACAAACAAGAAGCTCAACATGGCAAATAAAAACCTGAGTACCATAAAGGAAGCTCTGGAGAAAATAGAAAAGGATTTCGGGGTCATAGACAAAGACTTCAATGAATACGACTCCACTATGGAGAAAAAACAGAAAGATATGAAGGACATTACCTCAAAGGTGCTGAAGAGGAACAAGGATACGGCAGCCTACAACAAGCTGGATACCGAGATATCCAAGCACAGTAACAAGATAGAAGGCAACATAAGGGAAATCCAGAGACTGGAAGACATGATAAAAAGGCTTTCACAGGACGACCAGATAAGCGGTATGCTGAAGAAAAGGACAGGAGTATACGGCTCTATAGCAGACTTGTTTACTACAGACGCCAAATATCAGACTGCAATTGAAATTGCTGCCGGGGGGCGTATGAAAGATATAGTTGTAAAGACAGATGAAGTCGCGGCAGAGTGCATAAACTTTTTGAAGAAGGGAAGGCTGGGACGCGCGACCTTCTTGCCGCTGAACAAAATAAGATATCACGAGGAAGGAAAGAAAGATTCGCCGGGAGTTATAGATTTTGCAATAAATCTCATAGATTACGACCAAATATACGGACCTGCAATGAAATACGTTTTTGCCAACACGCTTGTCGTGGATACACTTGACAACGCAAGAAAACTCATGGGAAGGTATAGAATCGTAACTCTTGATGGTGAGCTCATATTGAAGTCTGGCGCCATGACAGGGGGTTTCAGAAAGAAATCCAGGATGGCCGAAGTTTCCAAGTACAGGGAGGACAGGAAAGCTCTGGAGGGGGAGAATGAATACCTTCGGGACCTTATGGCTGCGGCAGAGGAGGGGCTGAAAAATCTCCAGGAGGAAGACAAAAAAGAGATAAAATCCTCTGAATATGAGGGACAGATAAACAAAATAGGGGATGAGCTGGAAGAGATAAGGGGAAAGAGGCAGAAATTGTATGATAAAAAAATCACTTATCAGTCAAAA
>JAGLWW010000087.1 GCA_023133195.1 Candidatus Aenigmatarchaeota archaeon | reverse complement strand
AGGAGGTAAAAAAATGATAACTTTACCAAAAAATAAGGAGATTTGCCCTTTATGCGGCAATTTAGGCAAGAGCCTTGAACTGGATAAAGATGTGCTTAAGAACTGTCCTATATGCGGCACTGTCTTCAATGAATTTTGTATAATACTTACTCAAGAAATGGATAATGAGATTTTGAAAAACAGGATAAATAACAACTGAAGTGATTTTATGAAAGTTAATAGTCAGAAAAGGATGGCAGCAGACATATTAAAATGCGGTTTGGACAAGATTTGGATAAATCCGGACGAGATGGAAGAAGTATCAAAGTCCATAACAAAAGCTGACGTAAGAAGGCTTATAAGCAAAGATATAATTAAAAAGAGGCGTTCAAATGAGCAGAGCCGTGGAAGGGCAAGAAAAATCCTGAAACAAAAAAAACTGGGGAGAAGAAAGAACAGGGGCAGTAAGAAAGGTAAGAAAATGGCAAAGACCACGAAAAAGAAGGAATGGATAAAAATTATAAGACCTTTGAGGAAAACCCTGAAGGACTTAAGAGACTCCGGAGAAATAGACAAGCACCAATATAGAAAACTTTACCTGATGGCAAAGGGCGGAAGATTCAAGAGCAAATCACATTTAAATCTTTACTTAAAGAAGGAAAATGTTGTAAAGGACGGGAAGTGAAAGATATGAAAAAGAAATATAAATTGCCTCATAAAAGAAGGAAAATAAAGAAAACAGATTATAAGTTAAGGTTATCTCTCCTTAAAAGCAGAAAGTACAGACTTGTGATCAGGAAATCAAACAGTTACATAAACGGGCAGATAGTAAAGTATGAAAAAGAAGGGGACAAGACAATAATCTCTGTTAACAGCAAAGTACTTAAAAAAATGGGATGGAAAAACAGTTGTGGAAACCTACCGGCTGCTTATCTTACCGGGCTTATGTTGGGTAAAAAAGCCAGGGAAAACAAGATAGAAGAAGCTGTCTTGGATTTGGGGCTTCAGACAAGCACAAAGGGAAATAGAGTTTATGCCTTATTAAAGGGTGCGCTGGACTCGGATTTGAAGGTGAATTATTCAAAGGATATTTTACCCTCTGACGAGAGGATTAAAGGAAAGCATATAAGTGAAAACATTGTAAATGATTTTGAATCATTAAAAAACAAAATAGAGAAGTGATTTTTATGAAAAGACCTAAAAAACGTTATGAAAGGAGGAAAAAGGAAAACTACACCAATATAGAAGAATGGATTCCTAAGACTAAACTTGGAAAGGAAGTGATAGAAGGTAAGATAACTTCAATAGAGCAGATATTTGAAGAAGGCAGAAAGATAATGGAACCGGAAATAGTGGATTTTATGCTTCCTGATATAGAGCATGAATTAATACTTATAGGTGGCAGTCCTGGAAAGGGTGGTGGAAAGAGAAGAACTCCTGCAAGGAGAACTGCAAGAATGCACAAAAGCGGAAGAAGATTTAACACCACATGCTTGGTTGTAGCCGGAAATAAAGACGGTTATGTAGGCATAGGAATTGATAGAGCACCGGAATTTCAGAATGCCATTAGAAAGGCTCTAAAGAAGGCCAAAATAAATATAATGCCTGTAAAAAGAGGATGTGGAAGTTGGGAGTGTGGTTGCGGTGAGAATCACTCCATACCATTTGAAGTCAGGGGAAAAGAAGGAAGCTCAATAGCAGTTTTGAAACCGGCACCCAAAGGATTGGGCTTATGCGTATCGGACAGCGTCAAGAAACTGATGATACTCGCTGGAATAAAAGACATGTGGATAAAATCATCTGGAAAGACAAGGACCAGAACAAACTACATTAAAGCTGTCTTTAATGCATTAAAAAAACTTAACACAATAAAAACGGATTGATACTATGTTGGCTGTAATCAGAATAAGAGGTACTGTTGGTATAAGAAGAAGTATAAAGGACACTTTCAAGATGCTTCACCTCGAAAAGAAAAACACGTGCATAGTTATTTCAGAGGCTCCCCAGTACTTAGGTATGATTAAAAAAGTTAAGGATTTCGTAACGTGGGGTGATATTTCCGAAGAAACTTTAATTGAGCTGGTTAAAAAAAGAGCAAGAACTAAAGAGAACGGAAGATTGACAGAAGATTTTCTGAAGAAAAATAAGATAGAAAACATAGCAAAAAAAATACTGGAAGGAAAAATAAAAGAGATTGATATAAAGCCTTACTTCAGGCTAAGTCCTCCGAGCAAGGGATTTAAGGGGTCAATAAAGCAGCATTATCCAAAAGGAGTGCTCGGAAACAGAAAAGAGGAAATAAACCAGCTGTTGAAAAGGATGATGTGATTTTTATGGGCAAAAAAAGAACAAGAAAAATGCGTGGCAAGAAAACATTCGGATACGGTAGCAAAAAGAAGCATCGTGGTGGAGGAAGCCGCGGGGGAAGAGGCATGGCTGGAAGTTTCGACCACAAAAAACTGAAAATCCTGAAGGAAAATCCGAATCATTTCGGCAAGAGAGGTTTTAAGAAAAAAAATGTAAAGAAAATTAGAGCGATAAATCTTAAAAATCTGGAAATAGAAGCCGAAAAACTTGGAAAAAAAAGAATAAATCTATCTGAACTTGGTTATAACAAGGTTTTAGGAACAGGGAAACTAACCAAACCTCTTGAAATAGAAGCGGAATTCTTTTCTGAGAATGCAAAAATAAAAATAAAAGAGGCTGGCGGCAAAGTGATTGAACCAAGTCAAAAATTAAATGAAAATCATGCTTCTTCTGAAAAGAATTTATAAATATTTATAATAAATTATAAAAGTAAAAAAAAGAAGTGTGAAAATGGCTTTCAATTATCTTTGGTTAATGAAATTCATACCTGGAGTTCAGAAACCTGAAAGAAGACTGAATTTTAAACAGAAGCTTAAATGGACAGGCTTGATTCTCTTATTGTTCTTTATAATGGGTCAAGTAATGCTGTGGGGAGTTGATTTGGATGCGGTCCAGCATTTTCTCTTTTTGGAGACTGTTATGGGCTCAACTATGGGATCCTTGGTTACTCTTGGTATAGGCCCCATAGTCACGGCTTCCATTATTCTGCAATTACTGACAGGAAGCGGTATACTTAAATGGGATATGAGCACGCATGAAGGAAAAATGAGGTTCATGGGAACCCAGAAAATGTTGGCACTGTTCTTTTGTTTCTTTGAGGCAATAGCATTTGTTGTGTTTGGTGCCATACCTGCTGCAGGAGGACCTTTTAT
>JAGLWW010000086.1 GCA_023133195.1 Candidatus Aenigmatarchaeota archaeon | reverse complement strand
CATCCTCTTTCTCTGGTCCTCGAACTGGACGATGGTTTCCTGATTCATTGGCAAACCGCATCTTTTGCAGAATTTGGCAGTTGGCGGATTAACTTCCTTGCAGCGCTGGCAATTTTTTGGAACGAAATCTTTTTCCTCAATTTCTTTCTCCTTTTTGATGCCATTCATCCTCAGAATGGCGTCGTCCAGGTCACGGCCTGACAAGTGTACATAGGTTGAAGGCATCTTGGAGCCCTGGACCTAGCCAAAGTAGTGGTTCATCTGGGCTTCTGTAAAGACGTTTGCCAGATGAGTAGCCCTGCTGTGGCGGAAAATGTGAGGATGCACTCTTTTCTTGATACCTGCTCTTTTTGCCAGATTCTTGATAAGATTGCTTGTACTCTGGTACTTCAGGAATTTATTGCGACTTCTTGTTCCAATTATCGGCCAAAGTGGTGCTTCAGGGTCGTTCTTGAGCGGATGGTGTTCGAGCCACGTCGTGACGTAAGGAATTGATGCAATCAATCTCATCCGTCTCATCCCGGTTTTTCCGTCAACTATTATCTGTCCGCCCATGTCATCTATAGTCACATGCTTTATTCTCAAAGAAAGGACTTCTCCTATCCGGCATCCGCTTTCATAGAGCACGGAAATAAGGGCTTTATCTCTCATATGGCAAGCGGCTTCAATCAAATCTATAACTTCTCCCTTTGAAAGCAGCTCTTCAGGCAGCTTTTTGTTGTCGTATTTCAGACTTGTAGGGATCCACTTTACTTTTTTCGGATATTCTTCATCTCCACCTTCAAGCCACTTGTAAAACCTCTTTAAAATCACGTTAAAGTCGTGTTTTGTGTGAGGAGACCACTCCTTTTCCAATATTATATTGACTACTTTCACTAAATCGTCCTTTGTAGCTTCAGTAAAGGACTTATCCAATAATTCACCGGCTAAAACCAAATTATAGATGTATTTAGCCATTCTACACCCGCTTATCCCCTTTGCCAGGGAATACCTGTGGAAATCCAGAACATCTTGTTTAGTTTCTTTAGATAGTTTGGATCTCTCCAGTTTTTTTAAAGCGATTACTACTCTTTGTTTGTACCTGTGTATATCCACCTTACTCATACTATCACCTTTGTTTGAGTTGGGTATTTAGTAGAAAGAGAGAGTACATTTCAAGATATGGTGCGGGAGACGAGATTCTCTTTCCTTGTTTCTTGGAAAACCGAAGGTTTCCAAGTTTTGGGAAGTACAGAGACCTTTTTTGAAAAGGGATCTGTTTCGAACTCGCGAAACGCCTACGCGTACAGGGCCCTCAACCCTGCTCCTATAGTCAATTGGTTGCACAGAAATACACTCACTTCGTTCGTGCACTTTAAATTATTGGCCACTCGGACACCCCCGCATATTCTTTAATTAGACAGGAACATTTATAAAATTTGTCTTGAAGCTTTTTAAAGTTCTTGAAACTATTATGAATATGAAGGAAAGAAAGTTCTTGAGTGACTGGAAACTTACATTTATGTTTTCCGTACTGGTCTGGCTGTTCACCTTTTTAGAGGCCGGTTTGACTCTATCATGGATAAGCGATTTGACACTCTGGACGCATAATTACATGATTTTCACTATTATAATGACGTTTGCATTTGCTTTCCTTTACATGAGAAAACTGGAAGATTTTGTATGGTATGAAGAGGGTGCTGCCTTTGCCGTGGTTTTTGTTTTGATAAACCTTTTCTTGGATTATGGGATACTTTTCCTTCTTCTAAGTTCGCCAATATTCAATATACAGAACGCGGTTTTGTATGTATCTCAATTTCTGGTCTGCATTTTGGCTTCTTTTGTTGTTAAGAAGAAATACATCCCAGCCTAGCAAATTCACGGGAATTAGACGTTTTTAATGTTTTTAAATCAATAGAATCTATTTTATTCATGGTGGGGATAAAGAGGATAGAAGAGCTTGTTTCAAGAGAAAAAAAGATTTTCAGGTTCTTAGTTTTCTATTTGTTTTTGGCACTGTTCCTTATATTGCTCTTTTTAAATTCAGGCGGATGGATTTTTATGGAGACAGCTATTGTAGTCCTTTTAATGGAGATAGTCATCACCGGTTTCATTGGGCGGGGAAAACCGCTGCATACAAATGAGAATATCTCCAATGAATTGAACAAGATAGATGAGATAGACGAGTACATAAAGTTAAGGGACGAATACGTGGGAAACAAAGACAACACGATAGCCATAGCCCTTACGGTCTATTCCCTGGGTGCCATAATTTTTCTGTTCTTTAGGAATTTTAGCATGGCTTACATAACGCTTTCCGTAACAGGCTTGATGGTACTGTACTTTTCCGTCTACCTTTTCTTCCGATACAAGATAAACAAGATAACCATGATACTTCTTGAAAGAAGGAAGGTTATACAGGAGATGAGAAAGGAGAAAAGAAGGGAGAAAGAAGAGATGAGGAAGAAACGGGAAGAAAGGAAGAAGAGAATGGAAAGGGGTTTTGGTAGATTAAAAAGATTGACTAAAATAGGAAAGAGAAAAACAGTAAAAAAGAAAGCTTCCGGAAAAAAGAAGAAAAAAACAAAGAAGAAGGTCAAGCCAAAGAAAAAAGCAACTAAAAAGAAATAGCCCCCAGATTTCAGGTTTTTAAAGAATTGTGAGAAAAAGTAAATATGGACTGGAAAAAGGAAATCATGAGTTTTCTTAAACCAGATTGGAGAAAAATTTTGATAGTTGTTATTTTAGTAGCCTTATCATTTTTGTCTGTTCTTGAGATTTATATACCTCCTAATGGAGGTAAGCCAGCATTTCCAACATATATAGGATTACCTCTGCCTTATTTTAATTTTGGGAGTTTCCAAACTGCAGGTAATTATGAACCTAAATTTGCTTTTAGCGGATGTAATTTATATCTATGTCAATTTGAATTGCCTTCGCAAGAATATCTATATTTCAACTATATTTTTTCAATTATGAATTTTATCTTCTGGTATCTACTAGCATGCCTAATCATCTACACCTGGGGCAAATATAGAGGTAAGAAGAAATCCTTATAATTTCATGTTTTTATGATTATAATCATGCTGCTTGTTATTGGTCTAGTTTGGGATGACCTAAAATAAAATACCAAATTATAAAAAGAACAACAACAAACACTAGAAATGTTTTCATACCCAAGTTCATAATTATTTTGCTCCAAATAGGCACTATAAGATTCACTATATTTATAATCATATCTTTTAATTCCATAATACCAAAAAGGAATAATGTCAATATTATGATT
>JAGLWW010000085.1 GCA_023133195.1 Candidatus Aenigmatarchaeota archaeon | reverse complement strand
ATGAAGATGGATTTAATAAACAGAAAACTGGATGAACTGCTCCAGCAAAAACAAAGCAAGGAATTCAAAGATGTTCACCATAAAATTCTAAACATCTTAAACAACTGGATGAACACACAGACCATATCCCAGTCATTGGGCTACAGACAGGAATACGTGAGCAGAAAGGTGGCCGAATTAAAGGAGATGGGCAAGATTGACGAGAAGAGGGAAGGGAAGAACCTGTTCTACAGAAAAGCCGCGTGAGGAATTTTTTTCTCTTTTGGATGAAATTAAAGACTTCAAGATAATAGTCGAAGGCATAAAAGACAAAAAAGCGCTGGAAGAGTTTGGTTTTTCTGATGTAAGCACAATTAACAGGAACAAAGGTCTTTATGACGTGGCAATGAGTTTTAAAGGGGAAGTTCTTGTATTCACAGATTTCGATTCAGAGGGAGAGGAAATATCAAAGAAGTTATCAGAACTTTTAAGGAAAACCGGGTGCAGAGTAGATACAAACACCAGAAGAAAATTGAGGAGACTGTTTATCAAGAACAAGATAAACACGGTGGAAGGTTTGAAAAGACTAAAATTTAAGTAATCTTTTCTTATGTTCAGCGTGCAGAAGTTCATGTGCCTTTTTGCTGAGAGGTTTTTTGACTACCTCTTTGTAAAATTCAATCAAGACAGGATTGTTGTTTGCTATCCTTATCTTAAGTTTCCTATCCTGACAATAAAGTGCAGAAGATCTTTTTTTGAGAATATCCTTATCCAAAGATTTTGGCTGGCCACCGCCTCCTATACACCCCCCTGGACAGGCCATCATCTCTACGAAATGGTACTTCTTTTTACCGCTTTTTATTAGTTCCAAAATTTTTCTTATATTACTCAAGCCGTGAGCAACGGCTACCTTAACATTTTTACCGCCAATTTTTACAGTTGCCTCTCTTATCCCCTTTAATCCTCTGATACTTTTGAATTCTATTTTGATTGTCTTTTCCCCGAGTGCACAGTTTGCTGCCCTTAGAATGGTTTCCAGGACACCACCAGTTACGCCGTAGATTGCTCCGCCCCCCGATGATTCACCCAAGGGATTGTCAAATTTACTTTCCTTGAGCTTTTTAAAGTCTATTTTTTTCTTTTTAAGGATTGCCCCAATCTCTCTTGTGGTCAGTGTAATGTCAACGTTTTTGAGACCATAATTTTTCATTTCAGGTCTTTCTATCTCAAATTTCTTTGCCGTGCACGGAACGACAGCGACTACAACAACGTTCTTTGGGTTTATTCCGGTATTTTTTGCATAAAAGTTTTTTGCCACCACGCCGAACATTTCAATCGGTGGTTTTGCTGTGGATACATTTTTAATAAAACCAGGATAATAATACTCAACAAATCTTACCCAAGCGGGACAGCATGAGGTAAACATTGGAAATGGGCCACCGTTTTTTAATCTTTCTAAAAATTCGTAAGTTTCCTCATATGTTGTCATATCTGCCCCGAAGTCTGTGTCAAAAATCATGTCAAACCCCACCTTTCTCATGGCAGTAATCATTTTCCCGGTTACCAGTGAGCCGTGAGGCATGCCAAATAGTTCGCCAAGTGAAGCTCTTATGGAAGGGGCTGTCTGTACCACCACATGCTTTTTTTTGTCTTTCAGTGTTGTCATGAGTTTTTTTGAGTCATCTCTTTCCCGGATTGCATCGCAGTTGCAAACATGGGTACACTGGCCACAGAAGGTACATGGCGAATTTTCAAGACCCAAATCAAAAGGAGCGGAGACTTTGGTTTCAATTCCCTTTCCCTTCTCGCCTATTGCATGCACATTCTGGATAATATTGCATGCTTTAATGCAGTTCCCGCAGAGTATGCATTTTGAATGGTCGATTATCACCGGATTCTTGTCCTGAACAGGTTTAAATCTTTTCTCCCTTTCCTCGATAAGTCTTTTTCCGATTTTTCTGGATTTCATGACTTTTTTGGAATCCGTCAGTATGTCCATACTATTCCTAATTTTTGTGTCACAGGAAGTTACAAGTTTCCCGTCAATCTCCACAACACAAAGTCTGCACCTTGATTCCGGTTCAAAAGAGGGATGATAACAAAGCGTGGGTATTTCTATTCCTTTTCTTTTTGTCAGCTCCAGGATAGTCTCTCCTTCACGGAAAGAAACTCTTTTGCCGTTTAATTTTACCTGCATTTTCCATCAAACTCTTTTTTAAAATGTTTTAGTGCTGAACTTATTGTGAAACCGTAACCCTTGCCCAGAGCGCAAAACGAGACATCAAGGTATTCGGCCAAATCTTTCAGTTCTTTGATATCTTTCTTTCTTCCTTTGCCAGAATCCACTTTTTTTAACAGTTCCATTATTTTGAATCCACCTTCTCTGCACGGGATACACTTGCCACACGATTCGTGGACGAAAAACTCTGCAATATTTTTCAACACATTTACAACACTTCTGTTACCCATAACTATCATTGCACACGAGCCAAGCATAAAGGATTTGTCTGAAAATGACTTTGGCGAGACTACAAGGTTCTTGAATTTATCAAAAGGAATTATACCACCAGAGTAACCGAGGCAGACTGCCTTTATTTTTTTGGGTTCAGCCAGGCTTAAGATATCTTTAAGTTTCATTCCAAGCGGCAGTTCATACACACCAGGTTTTTTAACATTTCCAGAAAGAGAGAACAGTCTCTTTTTCTCATCCCAATCTTTTTTTGTTAGCAGCAGTGGGATGTTCGCGAGAGTCTCCACGTTGTTTATGCACGTAGGCCTTTTCCAGAGACCCTCCATTGTGGGATAAGGAGGTTTTTGTCTCGGCGCGCCTCTTTTTCCCTCCACGGATTCGAGAAGGGACGTTTCTTCCCCGCAGATGTATGCTCCGGCGCCAGTGACAATTTTTATGTTAAAACCGAGTTTTTTAATCATCCTTTCTATTTTTCCCCTGAGATATGAATATTCGCCTCTCAGGTAAATAAAACACTCCGCGTTCAGGACATGACCACCTATGGCGATTCCCTGAAGAAGGGTAGAGAGATTGTTTTCAATTATAAATTTGTCCTTGAAGGTTCCTGGTTCTCCCTCATCCGCGTTACATATCAGAACTCTTTCTCCACGGGATTTTCGTGTGAACTCCCATTTAAGTCCTGTGGGAAACTCCGCGCCACCTCTTCCCGTCAGTCCGGATTCTTTGATTTTTTTTATTATTTTTTGCGGGTCTGTTTTCATTATTGATTTGAATTCTTTATGACTTATTCTGGAAAGTATCTGCATCTATTTCAGACCCCTGATTATTTCTTTAATTTTTTTCTCATCCAAACTCGTATA
>JAGLWW010000084.1 GCA_023133195.1 Candidatus Aenigmatarchaeota archaeon | reverse complement strand
GCTGACACCAGGATCTCCGGTTGATTGCATTGTCATTACACTGTCTGCAACCGTCCATGTTGTCTGTGAACCTGCTGTCTCCCATGTATCATGATCATAATCTGTTCCTTCAAAATCGTCGAATAATAAGAAGGTCTGTGTTCCGTTGCTCTTTGATTCCGCGTCGGTGTAGTTGTAGTAAACGGAATAAACGGTTGTTGAAGAGTTGTCGCCTCGGAACCAGACTATCGAGTCTCCGGACTCGTTCCAAAGTTCAACCCAGTGTGGCATCTCATTGCCTTTGTTCCCGCAGGAAGCGTTTACAATTCGTATGTCAGAACCTGTGTCATTTGCGTAGGAATAGTTGAAATTGGTTGTATTAAAAATTACCTTGTACTGATAGTCGCTTATAGCTGAAGAAACGGTTATGTTCTGGCACTTCTTGAAAGAGGAATCAAACCATCTTTCTTCAAGTTTTAGGCTTCCTGACTTTATTGTTGTGTTCACGTAAGTTTCGAAATCCTTATATGAAACCCACCACATTGCTTCTTCATATATCGAAGCATTTGGACAGCCAAGTGGCGGATCGTCATTATTCCATCCAGTACACCAATCACCGCTGCCCGTTACTGCATGTCCTTTTACTTCTGTACCCCAGTTTCCGTCATACAAATTACTTGGACCTATCCTAGTTCCCCAGCCAGTACAATCAGCCCCGTTCACGTCGCTTAAAAGTTTCCAAGAGCCGTTGTAACAATAGGCTTTAGATCTACCTTCGTCGTAGGCAGACCACATCCTAAATCTAATTTTATTATCATAGTATGACCAACAATCTAACGGTATGGAAATATTTTTGGTAGACAATTCTCCATGTTTTATTTTCCATAAAGAAGATGATGTGGCTCCTGTCGGTTTGGTGTAGTTTATATAAAAATTTTGTTTATCAGAAGTATCATAACCTCCTGTACTAAGTCCTCCACAGGAAGTAGCTTGGTTAGCAGTTTCTTGGTAACAATACTCTTCTATAGTATTTTGAACCAACGAAGTACTCTCTCCGGAAACACCGACGCTTGCCTTTACGAAATCAGATTTAGCAGTCAGGCTGTAAACCAGATAATAATTTACTCCGGAGCTGGTGGTAAGGCTCAACTTTATCCTTCCTTTGTTTAGGTGCGAACCTGTATCCAAAAGCTCAGTGTAACCTGTTCCAAAAGATGAGTTAGAGGTATTTAGAATCTGTATTGAAGAATCTGTGGGAGTTATGTTTGTATCAGAATCCTTTACCCAAAGCTTTTTTATCAGATACTTTGTATTCAGACTTTCCGGACTGGTCTCGTTTGCAGTCTTGTTTATTGCAAATAATATACGAGAGTTTTCCAGAACCAATTCCGTTTGTCCGTCTCCTGTGACATCCGCCTCGTAGGCTTTCACATCACCACCTGTAGAGATTACCAAATCCCCATCCCTTTTCCACATTCCGGGTGGAAAAAGTTCATATTTGCTTTCCAGTTCATAGATTATTGAATCTTCTGAGGATGAAACCCTGTACTCACCCCCGCTTATCTTGGCACCAAGTTTTCTGGAACTTCCATTTCCCTCGTAGGAAACCTCTTTTATTGCAGAATTTATCTGGTTCATCACGTCTTTTGCTTCAGAAAACCTGGAGAAGTCTTCCATTTTCTCCAGAAGGGGTCTGCCAATTCTCAGGACCAAAACCATGCCTGCTATTGAAATCATGACAACAAGAATCAAAGATATAAAAGGGCTGAGTCCTTTTTTCATGATATTAGTTTAGTCACGCTGATATAAAATTGGTTATACTATGTCAAAAACAAGCTCTGTTTTTCCGGAAGAAGTCCCGTTATTCTTTACTATAAAATTATAAGAACCGGAAGACCATCTCTTATCCGTGATTATGTCAATGTTTGTGTAGTTCAACTTCAGTTTGACCGTATAATTCTGATAGACCTCCATATAAAGGTCTCCTTCTCTCGTTGACATACCTTGAGAAAAAAGTTCTTCCCTGCTATCCATAACGAAAGTTATTGAATCTTCTGAGGATGAAACTCTGTACTCGCCCCCGCTTGTTGAGAAAGAAAGCTTTCTTGACGAACCTTCACCTTCTGCTGCCACCTCCTTTATTGCAGAATTTATGGAGTTCATGACTCCTTTTGCCTCGTTTATTTTTGCATAGTTTTTCGTTTTATCAAGGGAAGTGTCCCAAGCCCTGATGATTAGAACAGTTGTAGCAACGGAAATTGACACAACCAGAACAAAAGCTATGAACGGGCTTACACCTCTTTTACCAAACATAATCTTACCTTAGGAACAGTCGTCTATATCCGTGCTCAGTATCTTGTCTCTCGCGTCATTCGGGCACGTATTGGACTTGAATAAAACCTGACTTATGTCGCTGCAATTACCTACATGGGTATCATTATAAAAACTCTGAACGTCACCCGGATTCATAGTGGTGGAATTTGGCATGACCTCTAGGGTGACCACGGTATTATTGGTGTAAATAACAATCATTCTGAAATCTGACAAGTCCTCGCTTCCCGTGTTTTCTATGGTTAAGGAAAGTCTTGTTTGTGTATCGTTCCAGTCTGCATCCGAGATGTACAAACTGGCATAGGAACACTTTATATCAGTCTCTCCTTTTATCCTTGCTTCTTCAGTCCTTTCCTTTGAAAATGATATCAGCCAACCGGACAAAATACCTCCCACGGCTATTACAAAAGCTATAAGAAGTATGGTTGCTATGAGAGGGGATATCCCTTTTGGTGGCATAAATAATATTGGTTATTCAATTAATAAATTAGCAGTTGAACTTTCCTGAGGAATAAATACATGTAAAAATGGATTCTCTCGGACAATATAAACTCCTTACCTGAAGTTTTTCCGGTGTGGAAGTCACGTTATCAGCTGTAAAGGTGTAAAAATCTCCTGTAGAAAGAGTCTTGTTGGCTTCTGCGGGTGTTAGTGTGGTTATGTTTACATCGGAATAATAAACAAGAAACTGGAAATCCGAAAGCTCTATTTTTCCCATGTTCCATACCACTGCAACTATCTTTTCTTCACCGCTGTCATAAATCGCGGTTTCCACCTGAAGGTTTGCGTACTGGCACTTGGCTACTATCTCTTCCCCCGCCCTGCTGAATTCTTCAGTCTGTGTTCTGGCAAAAGTTGTGGACCAAGAAGCAAGAAAGGTGGCAACAGTTATCGTGAAAGCTATCAAAAGTATTGCTGCTATTAGGGGACTGATACCTTTTCTTGTCATTATTTTAATTTTCTCCAAGTTTATTTAAATAACTACCTTTTACCTGAAACCAA
>JAGLWW010000083.1 GCA_023133195.1 Candidatus Aenigmatarchaeota archaeon | reverse complement strand
TAGTAACAATGGTTATATAGCTTCCGGCGACCAGGGAAACAAAAAGCAGGAATATTAAAGTAAGAATGAACGGCACAGGTACTTTCTTCATAAAAAATCTTTAGTTCTTATGATATAAATCTCATTTTTTCATCAGGACTATTCTGCTCCATTTACTTTCATCTGCTATTTTGTAGCCGCAGTTTTTCCCTATTTTCCCTGCAAATTCCTGTATCTCGGGGTGAAGAGGCATGTCCTCGTAAGGAAGGCGCTGCCTTGAATAGCCCACGGACATAAAGCCTTTCACTTCCAAAAAGTCAGGTTCGTATTTCTCCACAAGTTTCGCGTAAAGCTCAGGTTTCACGAAGTTCAACCCCTTTACAAGGGTAAGCCTCACCACGGTCCTGCAGGAAAAATTCTTAAGAAGAGAAAGGGACTTCATTATTTTATCCCACGAATTCTTTATGGGTACACATGTTTTTTTGTAGATTTCCTCGTTCGGGGCAGGCAATGTCACGTAAAGATTTGTAGGCTCTTCCAGTTTTTCTATGACTTCGGGGTTGGTTCCGTTTGTAACCAGAAAAACCGTGAACTTCCTTTCTTTAAAGGCCTTTATCAGTTCAGATAACATGGGATACTCGGTGGGCTCTCCTGCCAGCGATATTGCCACCTGGTTTGGATTCATCGCTTCCTCTACAAGTTTTTCATCAGCTTTCTTGTTTCCCTTAAAGCCTGTCAACAGCTTTCTTTGCGCTTCTATGCAACCATCTATGATGTCCACAGGCTCGTCAACGGGGCCTTTCCATTCTGCATGAGTTATGCTCGTGTCCCGCCAACAGAATTTACAGCGGTGCTTGCAAAACGGGATTGCAGGTGACATCTGAAGGCAACGGTGCGTGCTTATCCCGTAAAACTTCTGCTTGTAACAAAAGCCTTCTCCCACAATGGCCTTCCTTGTCCATGAGCAGGTCTTCACAGCACTGTGCTTGTGCTTTCCCACAAACCTGTAACCCATGCTCTCCAGTCTTTGTATGTCCTTTTCAGGAATAATCATTATATCACAACTTTTTTCAAATCATATGCGGCCTCTGTTTTCGGGAAAATCTTCTTGGCCTTTTTGATTAAAGTGTTTACATTCTTATACCTTCTGGAAAAATGGGTGAGAATAAGTTTCTTTACCTTTGCATTTTTAGCTATTTCAGCCGCCTCTCCCGCGCTTGTGTGCCTTTCATCCAGACTCTCTTTTCTTGCT
The DNA here is from genome assembly GCA_023133195.1 of Candidatus Aenigmatarchaeota archaeon. Lineage (GTDB taxonomy): Archaea > Aenigmatarchaeota > Aenigmatarchaeia > PWEA01 > JAGHBM01 > JAGLWW01. The sequence continues at coordinate 2,081 of JAGLWW010000083.1, read as the reverse complement.
TCTTCCGGTCCTTCCAGGAAAGTGGAGTCGTGTATAAGCAAGTCCGCTCCTTTTGCCAGCCTTTTTACGTTGTTGCAGGGAGCTGTGTCTCCGGAGTAAACTATCTTTTTGCCCCGGGTTTTCACGGCCACATCTTTAAGCCAGATAGTTTTGCTCCCAATCTTTACTTTTTTCTTCTCCTTCAATTTCTCCAGCATGGGCCCTTCCTCCAACCCCAATTTTCTGGCCTTCTTCATGTCTATGTTCCACCTGTCCTTCTCCTCCAGGCAGTAGGCCACGGCAGGAACGGAATGCTTTACGGGCACGGAAAGAATTTTGTAGGACCTATTCTCAAAAAGTTTTGTTATCCCGTTCTCAAAATCCACATCCACGGCTTTCAGTTCAAATCCGAAATTCCAGTAACTTAGCTCAGAAAAAGCATCAATGAAACGCGAGGCCTCGGGTCCGTAAACAGTCAAAGTCTTCTTTCTCTGGCCGAGATTAAAGGTCTCTATGAGTCCTATCAGTCCCGCGAAATGGTCAGCATGCCAGTGCGTGATAAAGATGTGATTTATCTTCATCAATTTCAGGCCGGCCTTCATCATCTGGCGTTGTGAAGACTCACCGCAGTCCCAAAGCATCAAATCACCCTCATAATCCAGAAAAATTCCCGGATGGTTCCTTTCCACAGTGGGAACACTTGAGCCGGAGCCCAGAAAAACAAGTTTGATTTTGGTCATAATTTTAATTTAAATCTTCTTTCTTTTATAATAATATCATGTTGATTCTGACAAAAGAAGACTCGGAGAAAATTAAAGAGCTGATTATTCAGGACTCAGTATTCATCTATCCCACAGACACCATTTATGGGTTAGGTTGCGATGCCACGAACAGTGAAGCCGTGCAGAGGATACGGGTTATCAAGCAACGCGAGGAAAAGCCCTTTTCCGTGATAGCTCCATCAAAACAGTGGATTCTGGACAACTGTGTCGTCAAACAGGATGATTTAACCTGTCTGCCTGGTCCTTACACGCTTATAGTCAAAATAAATCAGAAATGCGTGGTCGATAACGTGAACTTGTGTTTGGATACACTTGGAGTGCGAATTCCAAAACACTGGTTCTCACAAGTGGTGGAAGAACTCAGAATCCCGGTTGTGACCACTTCTGCGAACATTTCGGGCCAAAAATTCATGACATCAATTGACAACCTTGATGTCAGAATAAAAAAAGCAGTTGATTTCATAGTTTATGATGGCGTTTTGGATGGAAATCCCTCAAAAATAATTGATTTAACCAAAGGAAAAGTCAGCCGGGACTAAGGTTTGTATCTCTTAGCAGTTCTTGGGAAGGGAATAGAATCTCTTATATGGTCAAGCTTGCAAATCCATTGAATCACGCGCTCCGTACCCAGGCCGAATCCGGAGTGGGGAACACTTCCGTAGCGTCTCGTATCCATATAAAATTCATAATCTTTTACATCTTCTCCCTTGCTTTTCAGAGATTTTTTTAGTTCTTCTATACTGGGGTCACGCTCCGAACCCCCGACTATTTCTATTCCAAGTTCAGGACATAAAACATCATAACATCTTGCAGTTTTCGGATTTTCAGAATCCTTTGGTTTGTAAAAGGCCATTGCATCCTTAGGGTAATGTGTGACTATTAAAGGTTTTTTGTAGTGAGTCATCAGCTGTTTTTCCTCCAGAGTCCTCAAGTCTTTGCCCCATTCCGTTTTCATGCCATCTTTTTTCAGTATTTCCAATGCTTCTGTGTATGTAATTCTCGGAAAGGGAGGCTTTATTTCCAGAAGGTCATTTGGATTCCTTCCTAACGCTTCTAATTCCTTTTTGCATTCCTTTGCCACTTTTTGACAAATATATGAAATCAAGTCTTCTGTAAGCTTTATACAATCGTCCAAGTCATACCATGTCATCTCAGCTTCTGTCATCCAGAATTCAGTCAGATGCCGACTTGTTCTGCTTTTTTCAGCACGAAATGTGGGTGCTATTGTAAAAATCTTTTCCAGAGCAAACAGGATAGATTCTGCGTAAAGTTGCCATGTCTGAGTTAAATAAACCTTATCTTTATAATACTTAACTTCAA
>JAGLWW010000082.1 GCA_023133195.1 Candidatus Aenigmatarchaeota archaeon | reverse complement strand
TTGATTATATTGCCACCTGAATTGATTATTTCAAAACCGTAATTATTGTTGATGGTTGTTACGTTGGTTATATTGTTCCAGTCGCTTGCTTGACTAATCAATATTCCAATTGTATTGCTGGTGACAGTTATGTTGGTTATATTGTTGTAATCTGATGCTTTAGTTAAAGCAATACCAAACTCCCAATCGCTCAGGGTACAGTTCTTTACTGTATTGGAATCAGCACCACTTGGGAAAGTATCGGAACCCAGATTAATTCCTATGCCCGGACCTCCATCTCCATCTATTACATTTCCGTTGCAGTCAAAGATTATTTGTTCTTTATCAACAAAGTCTATACATACGCTTACGCTCTCTTCCGTAATATCATTTAGAAGTGTTACAGTATCTCCCGGGTCGGCATTCGCTATAGCTGCTGTACACTCAGTACAGGATATACAAAACAGGAATACTTCATTTATGCAGGTTGCGCTGCAGCCGTCCCCGTCTATGTTGTTTCCGTCGTCGCATTCCTCTGAGCTTGTGTTGAGATAGCCGTCCCCACAATAGTTCCATAAACAAGAGAATGCCATTCTTTGGTCGTCTATAACACAGATTTTATCGCTATCAGTTGGGTTTTCTGTGTAGTATGTATCGCTGTTATCTCCGTTATCGCAAACTTCGCCTGGTTCAGTGGGCGGACCGTTTCCGCAGACTGCCGTGCAACCTGATGTATCAAATTGACAGTTTGTACAGGAAAGACCTCCTGGATTATGATAGTAGTGATTAGTACAATCCTCTCCTAGGGGAACTCCGACTTCGCAATCTTCCCCGAATTCAACTACTCCGTTGCCACATGAAACACTTCCTGTATAAAACTCGTCTGATGTTCCATGGGGACCTGTTACCATAATATCATAATCTTCAATGGAATCGGTCAATGTAAGGGTTAAAATTTCCCCGGGATTTATTTCTGTATCGTCCGGAGTCGCAACTGAAAGGGAACCGTTTAAAAAAATGTAAATATAATCCGAATCAATCACATTACAGCCGCTGTTTTTGATTTGTATTGTCTTGGCAACGAAATCTACGTCTACAATCTCAAATCCCGTACTGGCCGGGGATACAGCTCTCTGGGTCTCACTTTGAACGGTAGTCTTAAATGTCTCGGAAGTAGCCACGTTCCAAAACAAAAAACTCCCAGATAATCCCATGACAAGCAAAACAAGGGAAATTATAGCAATCATTGAGGAAATTGCTTTGGAATGAGACATGTTTATGTATAGTTTTCAACATTAAAAAAGTTATTTATTTCTTTAAATACAGATATAGGTATGCAGGATGACTTTCGCGGTTTCAGGAGGTTCCCGACGGTGGAAAAGAAGATAGGAGATATAACGATGGAAGACTCCAGAGTAAGCTTCATAGGAACTCTTGTGGACAAAGAAGAAGGCAAAATAGCTGTGGATGACGGCTCAGGGAGCATAGAAATCCTTTTTGAGGAAGAAATAATTAAAAACTTCAAGACAGGAAACGTGGTAAGGATAATAGGAAAAGTCTCGGAAGGACTGGTAAACGGGGAGGCCATTCAAGACTTTTCCAAGTTTAATATTGATTTATACAAGGAAGTGAAAAAAGGAGAAGGCAAACCTATTTAAAGAAGCAAAAATATTTTAAGATAATAGAGGTGTGAAGAATGTTCAAGGCAACGATTTCAGATGTTTCTCTTTTAAGAGATTCCATAGATACAATATCACAGTTAATAGGGGAAGGTATATTCAATTTAAGCAAGAATGGTATTTCACTTGTAGCGACGGATAGGGCAATGGTGGCTGTGGTCAAATTTGAACTGAAAAAAGATGCTTTTGACGATTACAAATGTGACAAGGAAAACTCGATAGGAGTGAATATAGAGAACCTGCTCCAGATATTAAGAAGAGCCAAATCCACTGACCAGATAACTCTGGAAGTAAGCGAGGACAACAGCAAGCTTAAGATACAGATGAAAGGCGAAGGAGTAAGAAAGTTCTCAATACCGCTTCTGGACATCACCAAGGGCGAGATTCCAGAAATAGACCAGCTTGATTTTTCGGCAAAGATGCAGATAAAAACCAGTGTCGTGGAAGAAGGAATAAACGACGCTGACATAATCAGTGATTCCGTAATTTTTGAAACCGATGGAAAAAGCCTTGTAATAAAGACAGAGGGAGATTCAAGCAGCGTGGAATCAAAGATAGACAAGGACAGCGGTCTTGTAGAGATATCAGGGAATGGTGTAAGAAGCCGTTATGCACTGGAGTACCTGAAGAAAATAATGAAAGCAGGAAAGATATCAGAAACTACATCCCTCCAGATGGGAAGAGACTTTCCAATGAAACTTGAATTTAACCATCCGGACAAAGTCTCAATGAGTTTTGTGTTAGCCCCAAGGGTAGAAGATTAAATGGATTAAAAAGAATGAAAAATTATCTGTTACTGAATGTTTCTATTGCATGTCTGTGTCTCCAGTAATACTTAAAGAAAGCAACTAAAAACCCCAGTATAAAACCTATAACCAAACCTATTGTAATACCACCGATTCCGGAAAACACCGAGTCTGAAAAAATACCTATAGCATCAAATTCCATAGCCATTTTATCACAAATATACTTGAAATTTCCTATATTTAAATTTTTATTTATCCAAATTCAAAATTTTTTTGTGAAAAGCGTTTTAACGGCTTTTTAGAAGTAAGGTTTAAATAATTTCACTACCATTATATAATAACTTGTGGGGTGAGATAAAATGAATGAAGGATACTATCTTACAAAGGAAATACTTGAAGATAGAGAATCTTTGATTAAATTCTATAACGAAGCATTTCCTCATATATATGATTGTTTCGACAACGGATGCCCGGAAGAACTAAGACTTTGAGGCAGAAATCCAACAATTGTCGATTTGTCACCACTTTTTCGGGGTTAACTATTTAACTTTCCGAATCTATATAACAATTGTGATATAGTGAACAGCAGCATCCCAGTGATTCCAGAGGGATGACGTTAATTCTGACTTCTTTTAAACGTGAAAATGTGAATTTGTTAGGACCCGATTATATTTTTTTAGGGGGGTGAAGAGGATGAAAAAAGAAAGAGAAGAGTTGCCTATATATGAAGTCCGAGGAAATTTGTGTGAAGGGGTACTTCAGAATGGAATATCTGTTGAAAACGTCAGTTTCAGGAAGATAAAAAATTTCCTGAGCAGAGAGAGAAAATGACTTTCAAGGCAAGGGCTGCATACAGATAGTCCAAATTATTTTATATTCTGATACTTATAGGATAATTATGGTCTGTGAGTATGAACTGGA
>JAGLWW010000081.1 GCA_023133195.1 Candidatus Aenigmatarchaeota archaeon | reverse complement strand
ATATTCGGACATAAAAAATGAATAATAAATAAAACGTTGCCCAAATTTTATTATGTCTGATTTTAAAGCAGCGGTAGGTCTGTCCCGCAAGTGGGATGCCAGAGAAGCCGGCAGAGAAGTTGCAAGGGATGCTCTTGACAGACTTGGCATGAAACCTAAGTTCGTTGTTTTGGCATGCACTTATGAGTATTTCAAGAACGGCGGTTATGAAGAGTTGCTCAACGGTGTTTGGGAGGTGCTGCCGGAAGAAACGGAACTTATAGGAGGAGTTATCGGCGGTTTTATTATTCGCCGGGGTTGTTTCAACCGTGGAGCTACAATACTTGCCGTGTCAGGCAACATGGATGTAGCCTCGGCTGTTGCGAAAAATACGAAAGGAAATCCGCATAAAGCAGGCCGCAAAGCCGGCAAGGCAGTCAGGGAACAACTTGTAAACTCCAAATACAGACACGGTTTTGCCATTGACTTTACTTCAGGACCTCTCCTTCCGAAAATGCCCATTATAGGACAAAGGAAGGTAAGCGATAGCAAACTCTTGGGATGGTTTATCTCGCTCCTTCTGCCTGTAATGGGAAGGTTTAGTTGGGGAATAGGACGCGAGGATGAAGTCCGAAAAGAATTTACGCATGTTCTATCAGATTTTAAGGCCATTGGAATTTCCACGTGGGATAATGCTCACTATGAATATCATCGTGAGTTCCACAACAAAAAAATATACAACAACGCGATAATTGTTCTTGGTTTCAAATCGAATTTTGACGCTTACGTAAAAACAGGTCTTGGTTTTCACAAGACTGAAAAGAAATTCATGGTTACTAAAATGGATAAAACTGGTACGGTGATAAAAAAAATAAACGGCAAACCTGCCAGAGAGGAATACTTAAGGATTCTTGGCTGGCGACCCGGTGTTATAAACGAGCATCATATGAAAAGATCGTTATTTATCATGCCTTCTTTTGAAAAAAATGGGACGCTTTATCCTGAAATAACCAGCATGTTTTTCGGGGATTATATAATCGTGGGGAGAAGAATTGAAAATCCTGAAATGACTATGCTTACTGCTTCCGGAAAATCACTTATTGGTGCAGTGGATGAAGCTATGGAAGGTTTTTCAGGGAAGCCACTCTTTGCCCTGATATCGGAGTGTGCCGCAAGACAGGAAGCTTTGGGCTCTCAGATGTTTATGGAGAAGGAAAAGATAGAGAAATACCTTGGAGACGCTCCTTATTTTGCTCTTTTTAGTGGTGGGGAGTGTACGTACACACCTGAGCAGGGATGTAGGCACAAGCACGAGAGTTTCAATGTTGCTATATTCAAGGAAGAAAAATAATTTCTTTTTATAATTTTTCTTTCAAATACTTAACATGCTTCTCAAAGACTTGAATATGCCAAAGGAAATCGGGGAAAGTTTTCTTCTGGAAGGGATTGAAAAACTCAATCCTCCACAGAAGATGGCCGTGGAGAAGGGACTGCTTGAATATAAAAATCTTATTGTCGCCTCGCCAACGGCCTCAGGCAAGACTCTTATCGCGGAACTGGCCTTCCTTAAAACTATTCTGGAAAAAAGACAAAAAGCAATATACATAGTTCCGTTAAGGGCTTTGGCCTATGAGAAATACAAGGATTTCAAAAAGTACCAGAAGTTTGGGGTAAAGGTGGGTTTGTCTGTTGGAGATTATGACTCAAAAGACGTGTGGCTGGCCAATCGGGATTTGATTATAGTTACTGTGGAAAAACTGGATTCGCTTCTAAGGCACAATCCAATCTGGATAAGGGAAGTCGGGTTGATAATAGCCGATGAAATACACCTGCTCAATGACGAGAGCAGGGGACCGACACTGGAAATCGTATTGACGAAACTGAAGAGAGACACAAGTGCCCAGATACTCGGATTATCTGCCACCATACACAATGCTTTGGACATAGCAGAATGGCTTGGTTCGGAACTGGTCAGGTCAGACTACAGACCCGTGAAACTTTATGAGGGTGTTTATGACGGAGAAAAGGTAAAGTTCCTTGAAAAGAAAGACAGAAATATGGGTGGAAGATACCCCAAACATCCCGGAGAAATATTGCTTGCTGATGAGACTGTATCAAGGGGAAAACAGGCTCTCGTATTTTTGTCAAGCAGGAGAAACGCGGAGAAATCCGCAGAGGACATCGGAAGATTTATGAAAAGATTGCTTACGGGAGAGGAGAAAAAGAAACTGGAAGAAGTGTCCGAGAAGATTTTATCAGTACCGTCGCATCCCACTAAACAGTGCGAAAGGCTTGCTTCATGTGTAAAAAACGGCACGGCATTTCACCACGCGGGACTGCAGCACGGGCAAAGAACAATCGTGGAAGATTCTTTCCGCGAGAACTTGATAAAAGTTATATCTGCCACTCCCACCCTTGCGGCAGGGGTAAACCTTCCGGCCTGGAGAGTGATTATCAGGGACGCCAAGAGATATTATGCCGGCTACGGCTCAGTTTATATCCCTGTACTGGAATACCAGCAGATGGCAGGCAGGGCAGGCCGTCCGAAATATGACAGTGAAGGAGAGGCCATACTTATTGGAAAGAATGAAAACGAAGCCGAGGTTCTCACTGAGCGGTTCATAATGGGAGAAGCCGAGAACATATACTCAAAGCTTTCCGTGGAGCCCATACTCCGCACTCACGTGCTGTCGCTGATATCTACAACCGTGAGGAACGAAAAACAGCTTCTTGATTTTTTCTCAGAGACCTTTTTTGCATACCAATACGGAGACATATCAAAAATAGAAAACATGCTGTACAACATAATGGAAAGGCTGGAAGAACAGAAGTTCATAAAGAGGGATTCCGGTCTGGAAGTCACAAGAATTGGTAAACGAGTTGCAGAACTTTATCTTGACCCAGAAACTGCCCATAAACTGATAAAAGCAATGAAACATGGCCTGAAAGATTTTGATTATCTGTTATTGATAAGTTCCGCGAATGAGATGGACTCCTTCAGGGTAAGAAAAAGCGAAATCGAGAAGATAGAGGAAAAACTGGTAAAGATTGAGGACAAGATAAGGCTGGAAATCCCAGACAACTGGGACATCAGGTACGATGATTTTCTTAATTACTTCAAGACGGCAACAGTGCTTGAAGAATGGGTAAATGAAAAGGGGGAGGACTTTCTTCTGGACAATTACGGGGTTACGCCAGGAGGCCTCAGGACCAAGGTGAACATAGCGGACTGGCTGTTGTATTCGTGCCAGGAACTTGGAAATCTGTTGAGACTGAGGGAAGAGATAAGAACTATAAGAAAGGTTCGTACACGGATAAAATACGGAATAAAGGAAGAACTTGTCAAGCTGGTTAAACTCAGGGAGATAGGAAGAGTCAGGGCAAGAATACTATAT
>JAGLWW010000080.1 GCA_023133195.1 Candidatus Aenigmatarchaeota archaeon | reverse complement strand
TGCCTACAAAAAGGCTTTAGAACTTTTTTCAATGGGTAGATTTTTCATAGATGGTGAAAGTAATGTTTTTATTAAAACTTATGGGGGTAAAGATGGCAGATATTTCGGACATGACTTATGAAAGTGTTGGGGTTTCCATAAAAGACCAGAACCTGACGAATAAAGAAATCGTGAAAATACTCAAATCTTTAGATATGGTAGCTGAGGGACTTTTTGGAGGAGCCATTGACATATCTTCTTACAAGGGCAAAAAAACTTATGTAGGAATTCAGGGGGCAAGTATCTCCGAAAAACAGGAATGGATGATAGATACAGGAACTTATACAACACAAAAAGCTTTTGAAAAGGTCACTGGGGAACTAATTGGCGTTCTGGATTATATTGCAGCACCTCATATGAATCCCGATGAAATTCCAAATTTTGTGAAAGGTATTGCACTGGAATGTAGAAACCGTGGCACAGATGTTATCGGTGGAGAAAGTGCCCAAATGAAGGACACGTACAGGGAAGGAGAATATGATGCATTTGTGCACGTGATTGAAATAACTAAAGAAAAAGGAAAATATTCCTGTGATATTACTGATTTGATTAAGGGAATGAAAAACCCGCTTTTGGTTGCAAGTACTGACGGCACGGGGACAAAAACAAAGATTGTAAGGAATCCTCTTGACATAATCTATCATGGATTTAATGACATCGGTGCCGTCGGCGTAAAACCAATTGCATTTGGAATTTATATTGCAGGGAATGTTCCTGGAAGGGAATTGAAAGAAATTGAGAAAAAATCTGATAAGGCCTGCAAGGATTTAGGCATTACAAAACTCAAACCTTTGGTTGAGTACAAACCTGAGACGTACCTGAAGGGAGAAGTTGATATAGCTGGGACAGTAATTGGGGTGGTGAATGAAAAAGACATGATTACAGGTAAGAACGTAAAGGAAGGTGACGTGGTTATTGGAATTGGTGTGGATGCTATAATGACAAATGGTTATACTCTGGCAAGGAATTCTGGGAAAGAATTGCTTGGAGATATGAAAGAAGGTGGATGGGACAGTCCCATGGAAGAGTTTGATGGAAACACCTTTAGACAAGAAATGTCAAAGTCACATGTTCCAATGACTGATATCCTGTTCGGTACTAAAGAAAAAGAAGGTGTTCTTTCAAAATATCCGGGAGCTGTGAGAGCTACTGCCCATATAACAGGTGGAGGACAGAAATACAACATAAAAAGAATGGTACCTGACGGGCTTTGTGCAGAGGTAAAAAAAGAAGTGTTGCCCATACCGCTTGTGATGAAATTCTTTGTAGACAGGGGTTTGGAAGAAGAGGAGGCTTACAAGACGTTTAATATGGGCGTTGGGTTTACTCTCACGACTACTGAAGAAATGGCATATGACATTGTGGAACACATAAACAGGAACTTTGCATTGAGGCTTGACAGTGAAAGGCCTGCGGCAATTATTGGTGAAATTGTCAAAAACGAGAAAACAAAATTTGTTTTCAAAGATTAGTAAATTATTTTTTATTTAAAGAAATTAGATAATTACTTAATGACCAAACTAAGACAAGAAATAGGATTCAAGGCAACGGTGTTCCTCGCAATAAACTCCATAATAGGTACCGGTCTGTTCTTTCTGCCTTCCATAGGAGCAAGGTATGCGGGTCCGGCCTCCATAATTTCTTGGATTTTGATTGGAATGGTGGCCATACTGATGTCTTTTGTCTTTGCGGAACTCGTGGGCATGTACCCAAAGGCAGGCGGTGTCTTTGAGTTTGCAAACCATGCTTTCAAGGAATTTTCATCTTTTATGACAGGATGGATATCATGGCTGGTGGCAAACGTTACAATTTCCATGCTGATAGTGGGAGCAATACATTACATAATACCTACAGAAACCATTGTAACAAAAATTATTGTAGCTGTAATAATGCTTTTGTTTTTCAATCTCGTGAGTTATTTTGGCATGAATCTCAGTAAAATTATACTTCTAATTTTTTCTTTCCTCACAATATTTATCCCTACTGTTATAATACTTTTTGGTTTGCCTCATATAGAGTTTTCCAATTTTTCACCTTTCTTCGTGTTCCCGTTTCAATCAATATTCATAGCCATGTTCTTTGTTTCAGAGACTTATTTTGGGTGGGAAGCCATAACTTTTCTATCAGAAGAAGTTAAAAATCCGGAAAGAGTCATACCTAAAGCACTTATATTGGCAACGGTATTCGTATTCTTCTTATGTATATCTTTGATTGTTGTATCTCTTGGCACAATAGACTGGCAGATTTTTAGCCAGTCCGATACGCCCTTTACTATGCTATCCGAACACATCTTTGGCTCTTCTGTCCTCGTGAAATATTTCATATTTGCCGCAATAATAGGCAGCGCTGCAGCCTGGATTATTTCAACGCCCAGACTTTTGCTCGGTATGGCTAGGGAAGGTCTCTTCCTTAAAAACTGCGAGAAAATACACTGGAAATACAAAACTCCCTACATAGCAATAATTTTCCAGACCATAATTTCCTTCTTCGTCATACTCATAGGACTTGGAGATTATATGATACTGCTTTCCCTGCTTCTGCCCTTCGTGATGATACTTTACACCATAGTCCTGATCACCTTCATAAAACTCCGTCTTACAATTACCATAGATAGACCCTTCCGCTCGCCGATAGGAGCTCCCGGCGCCACTCTCCTCGCACTTCTGAACATAGTACTGCTGATGTTCTGGCTGTTGAGCGAACCAACAGCTGTCCACAGTTTCCTTATGTGCCTGTTCCTCATATTCCTTGGCACCCCTATTTACATAATTATAAAACTTCAGGACAGGAACTTCGTGGAATTTCTCTTCGACCACATATACCGGATATACAACATGCTAATCCATATATGGTACGGAAAACTGGAAAGGGAAAGAGTCATAGGAGGATTGAAAATAAAGGATAACCACAACATTCTGGACTACGGGTGCGGTGCCGCTGTGACGAATTTATTGAAGCTCTCGGAAGAGGTGAAAAATGGGACAATCGTTGCTGTGGACGTTTCTAAAAAGCAGCTTGACCACTGTGTCAGAAAAGTCAAAAAAATCAACAGGAAAAACGTGATTCTTGTAAAGGAAGAAGATGAAATGGTGAAGTTCAGGGAGAATACATTTGACGGGATAGTATCCGTGGGTATTATATACTATCAGGAGAACCCGCTGAAACTTCTTAAGGAATTCAGGAAAATACTGAAGAATGGAAAAAGAGTTAGCGTACTTGAGTTTGGCAAGACCATCTTTTTCGCTCCGCCGCCTTATCTCAAGAACAAAAAAACCGTGAAAAAATTGTTCAAGGATGCGGGCTTCAGAGATATAAAGATAGATGAAAGAAAGAAAATGCTTACC
>JAGLWW010000008.1 GCA_023133195.1 Candidatus Aenigmatarchaeota archaeon | reverse complement strand
TTGTTTTTGAAAAACTCATAAATTCCCTTATTTCCCCCGTGACTGACAGTACGGGATTTATCTGTTTTTCCAGTTTGTTTTTGACATCAAGCCAATATTGCTTGGTTTCTCCCTGGCGTAAGATTATATTTTCTATATTATTGTCCACCTCAAATGATACTATCTCTCCCTCTTCTTCTTTATCGTCACTCCCGCTACTACTACTTCCTCCCGGAGATGGCGGGGGTTCTTCATAACCGCTACAATCTATCAGCTCTCCGTTGGCATAGCAGCCTTCCGCAACTATATAAGCACTGTGAAGAGTGGCCTGGAAGTTTATAAGGCCCCCTGAAGGCGTTACAGGTATGTAATTCGAGTTTTCAAGGCCTCCTATACATTCCCTCGCTGCGTAGTCCCAGTTGCTGCACTCCAGTATTTCCAGATTTTGTGTGTTTATGCTTTTTCCACCATTAAGTGCAACCTGCAAGGCATCTGTGTAGTTTATCGTTATGTTGCCGGTTACGTAACCTCCGCCGGAAGAGGTCAGATTATCAGGTTCTATTACCAAACCCATTATAGGGTCTTCAAATTTGGAGGGCATTATGTTTATTTGTGGATAAGTGTAGTCGGGGAAATTGTCAAACCTGAAAGGATTGGTTATGTTTCCGGGGTCGCTTTCGTTGAACTGGGCTTGTGATGAAGCATTCAAGTCAGCGTCCTGGAAAATGACTGTGTGTCCCCACACTTCCGCTTTTATGTCATAGTTTCTTTTGTGGACAGTCAGATTCAAGTCAGAAGATGAATTTTGGTGAAGCTCCCATTTTGTGTCATGTCTATAAAAACTGAGATTGACTTCTGGAGGCACCTCTTTCCAGGACGTGGAATCCAGATAAAACTGCATTGGCATGTAAATGTCAAAGTAGCCTGTGACCGAGTTTATGGTGCCGTTGCTGTTTCCGTTCGAATCTTCCGCATAAACGTCCACCCTATAGTCTCCTATCTGCCTGGGGTTGGTGAAATTATATTCCCAGTAGTAGTTTCCGATTTTGGTCAAATCGGCGTTTGTAACCAGAGGCAAACCGTCCTTGGTTACGTTTATCCTGGCCACGGTAGTCAGGTTGTTGTCGGTTATGTTCACCCTTATAATAAGTATGGATGTATTTTCCAGGGAATAATGTACATTCTGGTCCCCGTCTGCTTCCGTTGAATTGGAGTATCCTTCAGGTATTATTTCTATAGTCCGTATCTTCGGGGCCGTTGTGTCATTGTAAATCACAGCATATCTTCCATTTTCCGTGTCATTGAATTCTATTGGCAACACAGTATAATTTCCTGAAAGTTTGAGAGTGTTGTTCAGCGGGTTTCCAATAACATCAAGATCTGGAGCCGTGCAGTTTATAACCCAGTCATAATTAAATCCGGTAACGTTTGTGCTGTTTGATACGGGACATTCCACTTCTTCTATCCACGCTCTCCACTCCACGCTCTCATTAAGGTGCTCTCCCTCCCCTTTAGTTGCATTTGCATGTATTTCTATAGTGTCACCTATATTCACGGGACCGGCAGGGCTTGCTTGGGTTGGGGATATTATAATCACTTCAAAATCGCTTATCTCTAGGCTTCTTGTTATGTTTGTCCATAACGGTATCGTGGAAGAGTTTTGGTTTTCTATTGACAGGTTAAGGGAATAAGTATCCACGTCACTGGAGTTCGCACCAGAGACGTTATAAGTTATGTTAAGGTAGGCCGACGAAAGTGCCGGTATTTCAAAAGGAGAAGTCGGCAACGGGATTGTCGTGCCGCTGTTGTTGAGTGTTATGTTGAAGAACCCAGAACCTCTCTCATGTCCAGTGGAGTTTGTAACCAATTCGGTTATGTTAAGCGTCAGGTTAAATGACCTGTGGTTTGTTATGTTTATAAGGGCGTAAACTCCTTCGGTGTTGCTGTTAAGGCCCGCCACTTTTTGGTCATCCTCAATTGGATCCAAAGTCCAGTCCTGTTGGACTACTGTTATGTTTATAAGGACTGAATCATTGCAATCGTCATAAGTGCCGCTGCAGCCAAATCCTGTTTCTTCGGCAGATAGATATGCCCAGTAATTATTTCCCATATAAGTGTTGTTGTTCGGAACGGTCACTGATATGTTTGTCATATTCTGGCCAAGCCTTTCCACAGGGAAATAAGTCTGGTTTATCTCAGTCCCGTTTATTCCTATCCAGCTGTATATTAACGATGCGTCTCCTCCGGAAAGGCTGAATGAAATGTTATCCAGTCCGGTGTTGCCGAAATCCTCCACAAAGAGAGATGAGTATCCAGTTCCCCCATAAGGAATGCTGTAGTTTACTGAATCTTCCACAAGGTTTGCCACTGTAGTGTTAGTAACGTTTATCGTTACCGTTTTGTTTTCAAAGCCGTCTCCGTTGGGGTCGGGATTGCTCCACTCCAGGCTTATGTTTATGGGATTGTTTCCAAGCTCGGCAAATCTTGAGACATTAAAGGTTACGTTGCCTGTGCAGAATGTATAGTTTTCAAGATAACTGCACACGTCAGTAAAGCCCACTATGCCAGTCTTGTCATATACAACCACGTTTATACCAAACATGTTTCCGATTCCCGTGTTGTTTACTATTATGTCAAAAGTTGCCGTGTCGTTGCTTTCCTTTGTTAGATTGTAGACCGTTTGGATTGTTGAAGAAGTTACATTCATTGTGCCGTTCGTTATTGAGCTTGAAAATGTTATTGTGAAGTTCATTTCGTTTTCTTCAGTAACGTTATAGTAGATGCCGGGCGAGTCGTTTATGTTGCATTTTATTTCTTTTAAGCCCGTCTGGCTGGTTGAATTCACCCAGGTGTATTCTGCAAAGCCCGTTTTATTGGTCTGTTCAGAACCTACATTAGTGCTGTCGTTATAGAAGTTTGTAGTGAAGTTGTATATTCCACGGGAATTGTTTTTGTCAATCACGCCGCACGTCAGTATCAAATCAGCTCCGGTGAAGCACAGGTTTCCCTGGCATTCGCCTTCAACCACGGGAGTGAAGTTGAAATAAGAGACGTTGGCCAGGCCAAACACGTCTATATAACTTTTGTTTTCCTTTGCCAGGTAATAATCGCCACTCATGCTTGAGAATATTGTATAAGGTCCCACGCTGTGGTTTATTGGTATACTCCATTGGCCTTCAGTGGAGTTTATAAGAGAAGTTGTTATGTTCTCCCTCCCTGTTAAGCTCTTTAAGGAAGCCCCGGAGTCAAAGGTTATGCAGTTTCCTAAGGAGTCTGCCATGCAAATGTAATCTATGTATACATGCGAAGCGTCTATTCCACTACCACTATTAGTAACATCTCGAACACTTACATTAATAGAGGTTGCTCCGGAGAAAGAAGCGTTATGGCATAATGTTGTGTTCCATACAGCAGAGCTGTATTGTATCTCACCCGAGGGAGTTAAATCACAAGTCCCGCTCCCGGCAGTCAGTCTAAAGTATGCACCTGGGTCATATTCTCCCCACACCTTGAAACTGATATTTATGTATTCAGAGGATAACGGATTATCCAGAGTCTGTGCCGCAGAACTCAATCCTGGAGTGGCGGCAGCTTCTGCAGAAATCTGGAGCGAATAATTCCCATTTGTTTCCCCGCCTTCCTGAGTTACTGTGCAGTTGCAGTCAGTATCGGAGCATGTGCTGCAGTTCCAGTCAGTCTCGTCCCCGCTTTCAAATCCGCCGTTCTTTACATAGCTTAATGTAGTGTTTTCAAGCGTGTCATTGTGCAGGATAAAGCAGGTTTCATTATTATCGGCTGTCAAGTTAATCAGGAATACTATTTCAGAGTTATTATTGAGGTATTCCCCTGAATTTATTACCTGAACAGGGACACTCGTTCCGTTGCATAATATTTTTGTGTCGTTTACTTTCCATTTGGTCAGGTTTGCCCCGGTCTGTTCCATTTCCTGTCCGCTTATAATTACAGGCTCGTTAGTCCTGTTTATTCCTTCAGTCTCGTTCAAATTTACTATGACGTAAGGATAGTTTATGTACCAAATCATTTGATATGAGTTGTTGTCACAGGTATCGCATGTATCGTTTACGGTAGCGTTTAAGTCTATTTGATTCCCCTTGTAGAAGGATGAACCGGTCAGGGGATCTGTTATGAATATAATCGGATAGTCAACAAGGTTTACCTGGTTATTGGATTCGTTGTCAAGGATGGTATAATTCAGGCTGTCCACGCCGGTCAGGGTAACGTTCACATAATACTGGTCCAATATCTCATACGTGCAGTTTGGAGTCCATGTGTAATTACACTGTCCGCTTGAATTCACCTGGTCTGAGCCTATGTTTGTATTGTTAAAATAAAAGTTGCAGGTGTAATCGGAAGTGTTTATTGAGGAATTGTCTATTGTGTTTTCGTACTCATCAGAAAGCCTGCCTTCAAACGTCAGTGACTGGTTTCTTATTATATTCTGGGATGCCTGTGGTTGTGAGAGACTTACGTTCAAGTGGCCTTTCACGCGTAGCGTATAGTTCTCTGGGTCGGTCAGGTTGTAAAAGCTTTCATTTAAAGTCACAGTCCAGTTCTGTAATCCGACAGAATAACTTCCGTTCGGGTTAAAACTATGGTTGGAATATCCGCTTGAATTTACACTCTCCGAATGACCCCAGTCTGTTACATTCCCGTCCAGAGTGATCCAGAATATACAGCCTGTGTCAGTCCAGTTTTCATATCCGGTGGAATCGTTCAAGTATACATTAAGGGTGGTATTTGTATTGCCATATTCCCTGCTTACGTTCGTGTTGTTTCCCTCCACGTGCTGCAAAGTTACGTTGTGTATCTGGACAACGGGTCCGGAATAATTTCCAGAAGTGTTTCTCGGGGAGTGGTATGTTTGCGAGGGGTTGCTTGCGTTGTAATCAAAATATTCAAACTTGTACCAGTTAGTTCCAACCCAGTCCTTGTCAGAGGATATGTTGAAGGAAACCGTGCTGCTTCCTGACGTGTTCTGACTTTCTTTCTTCACCCAGGTATTTGTGAAGTTTGTATATACCCATAAGGTCATATTGATTTCATCGTTTTCATCATCCTCGGCTAAAGCAGAGAAGTTGAAGTGCTGGCCCCATAATCCCGAAGACGGGTCAACGTTCGGAGAGGTTATATTTGGCAAAAGGTTTCTTGTCCCGCCTGCCTGATAGAAAACGGAACTGCCGGCCGACGCGTTGGGCTGGGTCCAGTTGAAAAAGTCTCTTACACTGTCTTCATCTGTGTCGTTCCAGCATGCATAAAAGCCGTTGCCCACATCTTCCATATTCGGACACTGAGTCGAGGGGGTTATGTTATATTTCGTGTTATTCCACGTCACATTCAGGAAGGCATCGCCCTTTACTATAGTCTTGTTCAGGGAGACATTGGCTGTTATGTTTGTAAAGTTTTCAGAAGATGCGTTGTTCCATATTGTTATGTTCTTTATCCAAAGGTAGTTGTCAGTTGTGTTTGTAGTGTAAGGGTCAGATTCGTTCAAAATAATAGGTGTTCCCTTTGACATCTGGTCGTCCCACAATAAGTGATAAGAGTAAGAGCCCTGTCCGGGAAGTATTAATATTCCCTTGTCCGTTACGTTGCAGTAGTTATCCGAGCCGATAGTAATGTTTGAGTACTCTTCGTTCTTGAAACCGCACGCGGTCGCACCGGAATTGATTTTCATTTCCCTTATGCTTATGTTCAGGTCGGGGTCAGTGTAACTTACATTTATGGCTTCTTTGACTATGGACTGGTTTACCTTTATGTTTTGCGTCTTTGCCCAGGCCTCTTGCGGGGACGAGATATTTACATTGTGTATGTCTGTGCTTGCGTTATAAGAGTAGCTTATGTTTATGTCGCTTACCTGCAGCCTGCCCCTGCCTGCAGAATATGCGGTAAAAGGAACCACGCATACCTCCTCACTGCAGTCGTCCAGAAAGCTTTGAATGGCGGCAGTCAAGTTGTCCGTGTCATCCAGTACTTCCGATGTTCTGAACTTTCCTATATAGTTCCAGTCCACTGGGCCGTCCCCAACATTCAAAGTCACGTTTGTGGGGAATGAATCATAATTAAGTTCATAGAGAGAGCCGTTTGTTGTGACAGCAAGTATCTCGTTTATATTGTTCTCCGTGTCCGCCGTCATGTTTCCTATGGTTATCCCCCTTACGTAACCATCAGCTTCATAAGACAGAATCAATCCTCCCGTTGAGTTCAGTATATATATAGTGTTGTTTACATCCCCTCCTCCGGAACCAACGATGACTTCGTTTCCTGGACTTATGTCAACAAATTCGCCTATAACAACCGAAGCTCCATAATCATCCAACGTGTAATTCCATAAATTATCTCCTGTGGAATTCAGGGCATATACTTTGTTATCTGAACTGACGCCGATAATTTCATTTCCCGAATCCACAGATATGTTCCCTATAGCGACATCACTAACCGTGCTACCGGTTGCATAAGACCACATTTCCATGAAATCATTACTTGTATAATTCAAAAGAATGATCTTGTTGTTTCCAGTCCCTCCACATCCAACTGCTATCTCATTTCCGGGATTGGAAGATGTCACATCATCAACAGCTACACCATAAACACCAGTTATGGTCGTGCTGTTTTTAACCAAATCCAACGTAGAATTCAGGAGATAAAGATTACCTCCTCCTCCAACAATTTCATTTCCCAAATCTGTTGTCAAGTTTCCTATGTCCAAAGCTCTGACAACTCCAATAGAATTGTTGTCAACTTCATTCCCACCGGAATCCAGAATAAAAATACCGTCGTCAGAACCCAGAACTATCTGATTAGGATAACTGGAAATATTGGATATCTTGGTATCATAAGTGACATCACCGCCGATTATGTCATATCCCCACAAAAAGTTCTTTTGATCGTCATATACCCTTGTTGTATTATCACCGACTTTAAAAGAGGATATAACAAACTCATTTCCTGAATCAATTGTTATATTTCCTATCTCTACATCGTAAAGTACATCGCTGACATAAGTTTTGTTAACAAGAATAAAACCGGTTAGTTTTAAAGTGGAATTGGAGACAGTGCTGTTCTTCGGGATTTCTATCCAGAAAGTCTGGTTTGATGCGTTGTAATAAGTGTAAATGTATGAGTATGGATAATTAGTTTCGTTGAGCTGTCTTTGTTCGTACTGGAAGGTCTTCTGGTCAAAGTCAAGGTTAAAAGTTTTTTGCTCCGTGAAAGGGTGCGCACCCACAGATCCTTTTGCCACTATGAAAAGTGGAATTATCAATATGCATATTAAAACAACTAAAAAGATAAAAAATTTTGAAAATTTGGGGCGCATAATAATTATTATTCCTATTTATTAATATTATTCTTGCCTATCTTTTAAGCGCCTTTATCACTTCTTTCAGTTCAGATACTTCGCTTCTCAGTTCTCTCATTTCCTTGCTTAAAAGTATCTCTTCATCGTCAAATTTCTTTGTTATTGCTTTAAGCTGCCTGAATTCTATTTCAAGTATGACCAAGTAGACGACAACCACTATACAGAAGATTACAAGCAATTCAAGTATAGGTATGCTTACTCCAAAGACATACATTACATCACCTTAAATCTTTTACTTACATCCTTTCTGACTGACTGAATCCTTTTAAAGGAGAGGAATCCCATCAGTATAATCACTATTAACAGCAAAATCCATCCCCATGTTTGTGTCAGTCCTTTTTCGCTTCCGGTCAGGAAGAACTGTCCTGTTCCGCTGGCCAAAGTCACGAAGTCTTCTCTGAAGCTTACTGAAGCAAGATACAGTCCTGTTGGGGCCGATACAGGAAGGAAGTATCTTTCGGTAAGCTCAGTCTTTTCAAGAGGCTGTAATTTTTCAATTTTCTTTATGTCTGATGCTATTATATCCATGCCTGGTGTGTAAATCTCTATTTCCAAGTATGGATAATCTATTTCTTCCCCGCCATTTATTACAAGGATGTTAAGGCCTATGGGGGAGCCCACAAGAAATTCATCCTTTTCAGGAGTTACTATTATCGTGGGGTAGGATTGCTTGTATATTATGTTCACGGATTTCATTCCTTCAGATTTAATATCCCCTGTCATAATCTTGCTTGAATCCCTTCCGCCGCTGAACTGTAGCTCACGTCCAAACGAATCCCTTGCCTTTAATATGTCATCGACTCCTATTGGAAGGTTTAATACAACGTTCTCATAATCCTCCTTTCCGAAGTTCTTCAGGAAGACGTCCATGATTATCTTTACCTTCTTGTTAGGAAGCTTTTCCAGTACTTCCACGTTCCTGTCAACTTCCATTACAGGTGGTGTTAATATCCTTACCTCGTAACTTCTTGATTCAAAGGGGTTTATAGTGCTTTCCCACACCATTCTTTTCCCTTCTTTAGTTACTATTAAATCCACCACTTCCTCCACTTTACTTCCGTATTCATCGTAATAAGTTGCATAACCCTTGCTCGTGTCCGAGAACACGTTTACAGAGAATTTTGACTTGGCGGGCCTTCCGTTTGGATTATACGCATCAAAGTCTTTCATCCATAACACAGGCTTGTTTACTATAGCCATCTTTGCCTGGCTGAAGTCACCTTCGTCTATCTCCAGAGGCAGGAGCGGAGTGGGAATATCAACGTATATTGCTCCTATTGCCATAGTGCTGAACTCTATTCCTGTAACAGGATCGAAACCTGATATTATGGTAGGTAATACGTATGCTCCAGAAGAGGTAACGTTCATTTGGTATGTTACGTTTATCTTTTCAGTGTTACCAAGATTCCAGCCGCCTCCACCTGCTGATGTGTTCCAGAATTCATATGCATTCACGATAAGTCCGTCCGGCAGGGTCACCGTTCCGTTGTTGGATATGTTGAAATTAGTTCCATCTGCCCAGTCCAGCCACTCAGAGCCGTTGTAGTATTTTACGGTCACAGCTTCTCTAAGTGCAGTAATGTTGCCGTCTATGTCCGTTCCGTTTGGTATGTAATCAAGGAACTTTATATTTTGTATTTTAGTGTCAATGTTGTCTGAAGTCACTTCTACAAGTATTCCGGCATCTATGAGACTGGGGTTGCTTGGGTCGTAACCTATTAATTGCTTCCAGCCGGTAAGCTGCATTCCGGCCAAATTCACCTGCTCCGTACCAATGATTTCAGTCAGCGGAGTTCCGCTATCCGTTTTCATTGTTGTATTTCCTGTAAAATTAAACACGTCACCCGCTTTTGTTTCTGTACTGGAGGTTACAATGAATGTGACGTTAATCTCTTCGTTTGTTTTTAAAAGGTCTCCAATAGACGAGCCACTTATGTCAGCGATTGTCACGTTGACCAAACCTTCCGTGTTTGCCATACAGTCAGGCTGAGTTACGGTTATAGTAGCCTCACCGGTAACATCATGCCACGAGCCGTCATACCACGCCGAGACAACAAGACTAGAGTCTTCGTGTATAGTCCAGTTGCCGTGGTCATTCTCACCTTGTTTGTTTTCAGGTCTTGCGGGTACAACAGAAAGTATTTCAATGAAATCCGCGGCCGAGTTGTTGTGGCCAAGCATAGTCGATTTATCCACCACGGTCACGTTATCTTCCGTGCCGGGATTTACTGCTCCTGAAAGAGCCTTGACATTTGACATGTCTATCTTGTAAAGGGTTGTAAGGTCGTAAGTCGTGTTTATAAAACCTTCATAAGTCGTGGTATTCCATTCAACTTGCCAGTCAACCATAAAACCATAATAAGGCTTGCTTGTAGTCTCTGTGTTAAACCACTGAGTGTTTCCGCTCCATTCCGAGTCAGTAGTTTTGAGTCTACCGTATCCCGGAGTTAGTATATAACCGCTAGTACCGTTCCAAGTGCCTGACTGGTTTGCGGGAGTCATTGGCGTTCCTGTTGAAGAGTCTATTTGGGTGATGTTCCATTCTGAGAGATTGTATCTCAGATAATCTCCTTGAGCAGGAGTTTCCTTACCCATGTTTGTTAGAAATCCTCTTACAGTCCAGTTTGAGCCCCCTCCCCCGGCAAGGTCAATGCCCTGTCTTATGGGTCCTCTGGAGAAGCGGCTTGTTATTGTATATCCTGTAAAAGTGCTCGTAAGATTACCGTAATCTGCCTGTGCTCCGTGGCCTGCTGTCGGACCCTGAGTACCTTCGTCAAGGTCTATATCGTTATCACCGCCAGGAAAATTTTGTGTTTCATTTATTGTGATGTTGAAAGAGAAATATACAGAAGAGCCCGGACTCAGGTCCTCAGTTGTCAGGGTTGCCCTGTCGTATTGGGCACCGCCTCCGGGATTTGACCTTCCAGGTGTTCCGGAGCCTGTTGTCGTGGGAACAGTTGCTATGTTTACTATGTCCTGCCCGCCAGGTCCTTTATTTTGTTCAAATTGTATAGCAATATCAAAATCGTAGACAGCTTTGCCGCTGCTCGGGTTTGTTATGTTAAGGGTGAAGTTCAATACGTTTGAAGAACCGCCTGAACCAATATTATCATAATCATAAAGGTCGTAACCGCCTTCCCAGTTTGTTATAGTTGCGTTGAGCATTATCGGGGGTGCATCGTTTGCATGTCCAGTGCCGTTTATTTCATAGGCATCATCCAAATCGTTACCGTTTAATTCGGTTGTGTTGTGACCGTCGCTGAATGATATCCTGTCAGGGTAAGTGGAACTTCCAAGGGTGCCCTTGTGGGTAACAGCATTTATGAGGTTTGTTTTTCCCAGGTCACCGCCCAAAGTTATTTTCAGGTATTGCAAAACGTCTTCATTGTTTGGAGGTGCAGCTTGGACGTATCCGTATTTACAGGGATTAAGATTGTCATTACATTTTCCATAACTAGGGTCGCTGGCTAGGCTGCCGTTTGTCTCGTAGTGGGCTCTTACCTGTTCAACCAGGTATGCCTTTGGACCGGGATGAGCTAAAGCCAAAGATGGCAAAAGCAGAACTAATATAGAAACTATAACCAAACACCTAAACTTCATATGTGGGGGGCACCTCCGAGTTTTATATAGTAAATATATTTGCTTTTAGTTATTTAAATATTATCGTCACTTTGATATATATCTTCTTTTTTCCTTGTCTTCCCTCTTAATCCTTTCAATTTCTCCCTGATTTTCCTTAATTTGTTCTTAAAAATGTTTTTTTCTTTCTCATTTCTTTCCATTCTCCCTAATTTCCTCAATTCTTCCTTAAACTTGTCTTTCTTCCTTTCTATCCTTGTAAACGTGAACCATACGAAAGCAACAAAAAGCAAAATAAGCAGATTGTAGCCGATTTCAAAAAACAATCCCTCTCCCACGATGTTGAATTCCTTTTCATCTCTTAACACAGTAACAAAGTCCTTTTTAAAGTTTGTTATAATTTTGTATTTTCCGGGAACCAAATTATCCAGTTCTATTGATTTTTGGAATTCATTTATACTGCCTTTTTTGCCTTCCACATTCATCATATCCCCATATATCATTTTATTTGTTTTTTCCACAGGTCCCATTGTTTCGAGTTCCAGATAACCCATCTCTTCCTTTTCCGTTGGTATGACTATGATTTTCACTTCCAGTGTTTCAGTGTTTGTAAAATTAAATCCGTTTGTGGTTACTATGAGTATGGGAGGTTTTTGTATGTACCTTATATAGAAGCTTTTGTTCCCAAAGGATTTCATGTCCCCGACAACCGCGAAAGTATCGTCTCCGTCCGGTAAAAGTCCTTCCAAACCCTCGTATTTAATCACGTTCTCTATCGGGTAGGGAAGCGTGTAAGTCACGTTTTTGTATGCTTCCTCAGCAAAGTTCTTTACGGTGGAGTTCATATCAAAATTCACCCAAGTTTCATTTGAAAACAAAGGTGTGACTGTCTTTAAAATTTCTATTACAGGAGGAGTTATAACCTGCAGATATACGTTTTTTTCTTCCTGGGCTTCCATTCTGACGCCCCAACTGACCCTGTTATCCGACATTATATTTAGTTCTCTTTTTTCTCCGTCTTCTGTTATTACATGTGCGCTTAAAGCATCCCTGAATACTTTTGTTACAAAAGAATCTTCCGCAGGGACATCGTTCGGATTTTTTATTCGGAACTCTTTAAGCCATGTGACAGGTCTCCCGACCAGGGCAATGCCCTGTATCCATTCATCCTGTGTATACCTAAATTTGCTTACCTTGACGCCAATCCTTATCAGGGAATGCACAGACTCTACGACGATTTTATCATCATAATAGTTGTATCCTGAAGCCTCTGTTATAAGTTCATTCAGTCCGTAAGGAAGTTCTGTCTTGTATTCTATTTTTATTTTGTCGTTGTCATACAGGTTCAATTCCCCGTCACCCAAGAGAAAATCTACTATATATTGGTTGTAGTTTTTGTTCCCAACGGAAATAATTCCCCCGTAGTTTATCCTGTAGTCCTGGTTTTGTGCCAGTTTTTTCCATTCTTCATTTATCATTATGTCTATGTCAGTTCTTTCTTTCAGGAGTTTTCCGTATTCAGGTATAAGAACCATCAGGCCGGTATCTCTTATTCCCTTGGTTCCTGTATCATATATTCTATAAATAACCTTTACGTTTGCCAGGTTCCCGACTATCACATGAGCTCTTGCATCTTCTTTTTGTATCCAGGCATCGTCCTTGGCGGGTCCTCCTCCATCTCCCCCCGGAGGTCCACCAATGCCCGATATTCCAGCCAATTCTGCCAGATTTTTATAATCAGGTGTACCCGATTCCGTTACAAGAATTGTTTCCAGATTGAAGAAGTAAGACGAATATTGTGAGTGGCTGGAACTTGAAATTTTATATCTAAGCACGATTTCGTCCCCCACTTGCATGGATTTCCCAAGGTCAGCTGAAGTGACAATGATATTTACGTATCCATTCTCAGATGACGTGGACCCGCTTGACGAAATGCTAACAGAACCTGTGATATCTGTTTCACCACCACCGGACCTGTAGAGAACCTCTATATCACTTATGCTCCATGAAGTTGCGCGTCCTTCCTGGGAAAGGTACGGTATTGTTGAATTGACGTGTATAAGGTTTACGTTAAGGGACGAATCTCCTATGTGTCCCACAGTATCCTGGATACTCAGAATTCTCCCGCTCTCTTCATTCTGGTCTATGTTAACCGTTTTGTCTATTGTAGAATCTATAAGATAAAGAAACGGCATGTCAATCTCGTTCGTACTTTGCCCGGAATAATGTGATTCACTACTCCAAATTATTTGCCAATCGAAAGAAGAGGAATAATATTTTTTATTTGATTGGCCGGTGTCATGCTTTGTAGTATATTTGACTTCGTCTGGTTCCAAGAGAAACGTCTCTGAAGAACTTGCCACTGGAGTTGTCTCACCAACTTCGTAGATTTCCCAGCCTCCCACAAAGTAGTCGATTCCATAAGCCATGTTCTTTATAAAACCCTGAACA
>JAGLWW010000079.1 GCA_023133195.1 Candidatus Aenigmatarchaeota archaeon | reverse complement strand
TAAATATAATCAATAAACATGGATAGCCAAATACAAGGATTAATAGATTCCAGTAAAAAAATTATAAAGGACTGTTCTCTGAAAAATGGGGCAATAGTTGCGGCAAATTCTTCCAAGCCTTATTTTCCCAAAGAAGCGAAATACTACAGATTCGTCTGGCCAAGAGATGCAATGTATACCGGTATCGCAGCAAATATACTTAAAATAAATGTTCATGAAAAATTTTTCAAATGGTGCATGAAAGCAGAGGGCTGGAGTAGAACAGGCTTATTTTATGAAAAATATTTTATTAATGGCAAAAAAGCTTTACACCATTTTCAACCAGATCAAACAGGAAGCGTTCTAATAACAATATTTGATTATTATAAAAATAATAAAAAATCTTACAGAAAGTTTGATAAATTGATAAAGAAATCTGCGAATGGTTTGTGTAAAGTTTGGGATAAAGACCATTTTAATCTGGTAGCCCAGGATTTGTGGGAAGAAAGACTTTGTTTTCCTGACTTAAAAGAAAATTTTACTTATTCTTTAACTGTCTGTTGTAAAGGACTGTTATGCGCAAACGAACTAATTCCAAATAAAAAATGGGTAAAAACTGCAAAAGAAATGAAAGCCGTTCTACTGAGAAATAAGAGATTCTTTCGCTCCTTCGGAAAATTAAATGACGAAAGAATTGACGCCTCTCTTCTGGGTTTGGTTTGGCCTTTTGAATTGGTTAAAGCAAATGACAAGAGAATGGTAAGAACGGTAAAAATTATTGAAGAAAAAATTGTCAAGAATTTTGGTGTTTATAGATATGAAAACGATGATTATGATGGTTGGATGTACAAAAAAGGAAAACAGAATAAAAGATTTGAAGTATTACAAAAAGGTTTCCATAGAAAAAAAGGAGCGGGATATTGGCCTCTTTTAAACTTCTGGATGACAATCTATTATTTAGAAAAGAAAAACAGGGGCAAGGCCTTGAAGTATTACAAAAAGGTTTTGAATGATTTAAAAGGAAGAAAATTCATTCCGGAGCAAATTTTTGATAACAAAATTCAGGTTTCTGTTTCTCCACTTTGCTGGTCTCATTCCATGTTTCTGATAGCCTCCAAAAAATTAGGTTATCTTTAAAAACCTGAAATTTCAAGGCCATCTAATTCTAGGCTTTCCGCGGTTCTATATGTTCCCCGTATTTCCTCATTATCTTTTGCATTTTTGGGTGGTCTCTTCCTGAAAGCAATATTATCGCGGTACCCCTCTTTCCGTTGCGCGCGGTTCTTCCAATTCGGTGGGTATATGAATCTATCTCATCATGAAGGTCATAATTGAATATGTGAGTTATGTCTTCAACGTGCAGTCCCCTTGACGCAACATCCGTGGCCACCAAAACATCAATAATTCCCTTTGAAAACTTTTCCAGAGTTTTTTCTCTCGCACTCTGGGTCATGTCACCATTCAGACAGTCAGCCTTTATTCCGTTTTTTCTTAGTGTGTAAGCCACGATTTTCGTCTTTCTTTTTGTGTTGCAAAAGACTAGCGTCAACCCCCTCTCTTTTTTTAACAGGCGCATGAGCAGAAAAGTCTTGTCTCTTTCCTTTACGTTATAATAATACTGCTTCAGTATGCCTCTTTTCAGCACGTTTTTTAATATTACTTTTACTGGGTCATTAAGATACCTTTTAGCCAGTCCGAGAACGCGTGAATTTATGGTCGCACTGAACATAAGGTTATGTCTTTTTTTGGGCATGTAGCTGATTATGGTATTTATGTCTTTGATAAATCCCATGTCAAGTAGCCTGTCTGCTTCGTCTATCACAAGATATCTGGAATCATATAGGTTGAGAACCTTTCTTCGCAGGAGGTCAAGAAGCCGTCCGGGTGTACCCACGACGATGTCAGCGCTTCTTACTTGTTGGATTTGATCGTTTATTGACACTCCTCCGTAGACTATAGCAGTTCTGAGACCCTTCCTCTTCGAGAACTTGATATATTCCACTGCCACCTGCTTGGCAAGTTCCCTTGTCGGCGTAATCACAAGCACTTGCACCCTTTTAGCAGGTTTGATATCCTCTATCGTAGGAACAGCAAAGCCTATTGTCTTGCCGCTGCCTGTTTCCGATTGCACGATTACATCTTTTTTCTTGAAAATCAGCGGTATAACTCTTTCCTGGACTTTAGTAAGTTCCACTATACCGTGCTTGTCCAGTTCCGATGTAATTTCTTTGCTTATTTTCAAATCCTTAAATTTCATCATATCACAATTACTTCAATTATACAAAAAGAATCCGAATTGCTCCAGACGAGTTCATTGCAGACGTGAAGCATTTAATAATTATGATTCTTTTTATAAAGTAAAAACCCTAAGTTAATCAAATTAAATAAAAAATATAAGACTTAGAAATTAATTTACTATATTTTGTTTATTCCTTCATTTTTTCAACTTCGTCAGCTTTTGGTCCTCTATCACCTTCGACTACTTTAAAAGAAACTTTGTCGCCTTCTGTAATCACGGTTCCTTCTTTTAATCCGTCTTCGTGGACAAAATAATCTTTTCCGTCTTCGCCTGTGATAAAGCCAAAGTGTTTCATGCTGTTGAAAAACTTTACTGTACCTTCTGTCATTAAAAAACCTCCTAAATACTTCTAAATTATCACATATATAAATAGTCGTTTCCACGGGAATAATTTGTTTACAGTACCAGTTTTATATAGAGTGGTATATTTGAAAACCCTGAGATTATCTTTTCCATTGTTTAATATTTGGAGAAAAATCAAGCTGATAATCGGGTATTCCAATGGAAATTCCGTATTTTGCTGCTTCTTCATACTGTTCTTTGCTTGTTCTGTCTATTTTGAAGACTTTTTTGGAAAATATTATAAAATGTGTTGTATCGTTTTTAAAATCAGCGTACCATTCCGGATGTTCCATATCGAACGATTCACTTATTTCTTTTGTGATATCTTCGGCTTGGTTTCCTGGAATTTCAACAGTATGCAAAGTCCATTGTTTTAACCAGGGTGTTTTATGTTTTTCTGTGACGGCTTCCACTTCCGTCTTTACAATCTTTATCTTTTTAAGGACTTCTCTATTCTCAAGACTTTCTTCAATAATCACTCCAATATAATCCTTTGTCATAATCTAAGTTACAATCTCAATCTTTAAATCTCTTGTTTAGGAGAGTGCGAATTGCAAAATGGTGCTCCCGCCGGGATTCGAACCCGGGTCCCTGGCTTTCCCAAAGCTTTCGTTTTTTGCTTAAGCTTTTTTCTAAAAAGCTTACGAGAGGCCAGAATCCTTAACCGCTAGACTACAGGAGCAACCTCTAAAGAAGCACATTTCATGCGCTTCGACTTATCTTTATTTTGGATTCCAAAGGTTTTTAAACGTTTCAATTGGGAAAAGCAGAGCTTTTCCAGA
>JAGLWW010000078.1 GCA_023133195.1 Candidatus Aenigmatarchaeota archaeon | reverse complement strand
AAAAGGGAGTTTCACATCTTTTGTGGTTCGTGCTGGCTTTTGTAGTAGTCCTTATACTCATCGTAGTCGGGCTCCTTATTCTAAAACAGGGAGAAACCTATGCCATGAAAGGCGTAGACGATTTAATGAAAAGTTTGGGTGAAATGATATCATGAGAAAGGGCATTAGCGGTTTTCCTTCCTTGATTTATCTAGTTATTCTTTTCCTTATAGTGGTTGCAATCGCTTTTTTACTTTATTTTGTCATTAGTGATAAATCCGATGTATTGTTTAACGCTATAAGAGATATTTTCAAAGGATTTCAACCTAATATTGGGTGATTTTAATGGGATTTTTAACGTGGAGTGATGTAACGGGAAAGTTGTGGGCAGTTCTTCTTTTTTTAGCCATTTTAATTGTTTTTATCTTGATAATCATGAAGATTGTACCGGAGATGCAGTTTGTATCTGATATTGTAGGAAGGTTGGAAAGATGATAGGTAAAAAGGGAACTTTATCAGAGTGGCTTAGTAAACTTATAAAAATAGTTATATTGGTTTTGATTGCATTTGCGGTTTACGGAGCCTTTAAAGCCTTCGGTGAAAATGTAACAAGTGCTATGTCTGTTACTTCTTCCGCGACAGACATGGCGGACGCCATAAACGACATGAACGATTGCATAAATGAGCATTCCGGACATATGGACTGTACGAATGGTATACAGGTAAACGTAAGCGTTCCGCAGACTATCTGGCCACACCCTATTGATTCAAGTATAGGAGTGGACCCTCTTTGGATAATCTATCATGACTATTGCGTATCAAAAAGAGATGATGGAAATAATCAGGGAGATGGATGGAATTGCAGAAATGCTCCGGACGGTGAAACAGTTTTGCCATCAGATTGCGAATGTTCAAGTTTTTGGGACAGTGGAATTTTTGCACCCAGATGCCATGATGCTCTCTGCTACGGTCTAATAGAAAACTTTCAACCCGGAGTAGCAATGATTGATAAGCAGGCGCTTGACAGGTTAGATCCCTTTTACATTATAGACCCATGCTATGCATCGGTAAGGGTGCGCGAAAACCCCGCGGGAAGAATAGAGATTTGCTTTGAAGAAGAATTGGGCCGGATTGGCGCTTTCAATTTTTGTTATTCAGAGTATAATGCTCCTCTTTGGTGTGTACTTTCCGGTAGTCACTGGCCGGATAGCCATGGAACATGGGATGACGGTTATAAAGCTTGTTAGTGATTTAAATGCCCTCAATAAAAGACATGATGGAAATGATTTCAACCTTAGTCATGTTTGCACTTATAGCGCTTTTATTGCTCAGTGTTTTTGGGGGAGAAGGGGATGATATAGCATTCGCGAATGCCTATCCGATGACGCAAAAACTCGTGAGTAATATTAATATTTTGTCCGCAAGTCCCCAGAACGAAAGTATAATCTTTACGATACAACCTAGCAAATATAAAATAACTTTTGATATTATCAATAATTATATAGAGTGTGAAACGGAATTTCTGGGCAAAAATAAGTACGGCATGTTCGTTTTCAGGGACATACAGCTTATAGCAAGTGATATAGAATGTGACCTCGATGCGGGTTGTTCGATAAAAAAAATCCTGGTTGATAAGAAAATTTATAGCAGCGGCCAGATAATCATAGAGGTTAGTGAAATATGAAAAAAGGTTTCCTGACAAGCACGTTCACATCTATCATAACAATAATCTCAATGATTTTCATAATATACCTGCTAGTTTCTAATGCTCAAATGAATATAGAATCTTATTCAACTGCCACTATGGAACTCGGAAAATTTTTTATTTTTAACAGAATCGTAACTTCCAGAAACTGTACAAGCACTGGGGAAACTGGAATCCTGAACAAGACCTTATTGGATGATGCACATGCTCTGGGAGAAGAGCTTGAGTGTGTATATCTTCCAGATTATGCGCATTTTGTACAGGTTGATGATTTAACTAATGGAGAAGGATGGGATTGGACCTTTGGTTATAGAGGAACTGGCAAGTGGAGGGACAAATTTGAAAGTTATGTATCCATAATAGACGGTGACAACGTTATTCCTGCTTTTTTATCTGTAACAGTTATAGCTCAAGGAACTACTAAAGACCAAACCGGAAATACTGACAAAGATGAGGGACTTATTTGTCTGACCAGAGGTGTTGAAATGGCCTGGAAAGATGGAGATTCAAAAATATCTTGCTACATAAATGTAGCATATGACGCTTCGGCAACACAGAAAATAAGAGTACATTTTAAGCAAAATCCTGGTAAAGATGAAATATGTCTGGAAAGGAATAATGATGGAAGTGTAATTAGATGCAGAAAATTAAGAGAGGGAATCAATTTGCAGGAGTACACCGGACTTTTTTGGCTTCACCAAGTGGTTGTAGAATTTGAAAAGGACGAAGTTGCAGTCCCTCCCATTGTGAATATCAAGTCTTTCGAACAGAAGTAATCGTATTATAAAAATAGTTGTGAAAGTATGAAAAGAAAAAACATTGGTCAGAAAGGAGGTTGGATAATAGAAGTTTTTGTATTGTTCCTAATAATAGGACTTATGGTTGGTTTTTTCATATTCTTCCAATTGCAAGCACGCAGTAATGCGATTTTGGAAATGAATATAGAGACTAGAGTTGAAGCTCCATCAGTTTCCGAAATCTCGTCCAATGCATTTCTTATATCAGAGCATACTTATCCCGATGACAGTAGTAAGATGAGAAACATAATTTCCATGTACAATAATAGTGATGATGATGCAGCTTTAAAATCAATCATACAAAATAAAAAAGATGAGATGTTTGCTGTGGTTCCTTCAAAGGTGATGTTGGTAATAGGTGATTATACATTTGACGGTGGTTACGTGGGGGACCGGGATACAGCATTCAGAAAAGTTGCTATCCCTGAAGGTAAATCGGAAAAGATTCAACTGAGGTTTTATGTATGAAAGGTCTCATAGGCATTGCTTTACTTGCAATTATGCTCATAGGCATTGCAGCCGGTGCAATAGGCTTCAAACTCTTCAGCACACATATGTCACAAGTAATCACGTTTGAGGTGTCTTACAATTCCAAAGAGTTAATGGAAGACAAGTTACATTTTGACTCTGAAAAGTATTTCCTGAAAAACAGTCTTCTTGTCGCAGGGGCTTATGCTGCCTATAAAAACGGTGAAAATGGCACTGTATACAAAGACTCTTGGGGAAGGTGTGAGGGCTTTGACCTTGATGGAAATCCTTATAGTTATTCATGCTGGAAAGATACCACTGGTGACAACATACCTCCCGAATATATGGCCGTCGACGGGGTTTTTAATAGAACTAACGAAACATTTAAGGATTATTTTTCGGAATTGGAATATACAGAAATAGAAGATATTGAACCGCTCCAAATGGAATATGACAGAAAAGAATTCAACTTCTCTTACAATATAACCGAACTTAACCTGACGGGAGATTTCCTTAACCACACAATGGAAGAGAAAAATGTATGGATAAACACAACCATTCCGATTAGATATCTCATGCTACGCGGAAACGGTTCGGACTTTACACAAAACTCGGATACAAGACTTAATACCGATTTGATAGACGTTTTGGATGATGTAACTGTGTGCACAGGTCTTGGACAACTGACTCAAGGTGAAGCAGAGACTGCGATAGAAAAAGAACTGCAGAATATAGCAG
>JAGLWW010000077.1 GCA_023133195.1 Candidatus Aenigmatarchaeota archaeon | reverse complement strand
TTATTTCCTCTTTTTGTTTTGAACTTATAATATTACTATAATAGCAAACGGGCTACTTATACTTTTTTTACCTCAACTCTATTCATGGCAGAAAACCAATCCATAAACATGATTAACTCCTATTTTGAAGTCCAGACCAGACTGGAACCATACTTAAATTTAGTCAGTGAGCACGTCAAAAAACTCGGGCCTTGCGATACGATTTTAGAAAGCGGGGCTGGCAGAGGAATATTGTCTCTGGAACTATTGAAAAACGGGAAGACAGTTCATGCGATTGACTTAAAGGAAGAGGGACTGGATATGTTAATGGAAGATGCTCAGGAGCAGGGACTTGATTCTAAACTCGAATGTTATACCGCAGACGCCCGGCAACTCTCTCAAGATATGTTTCCGGATAAATTTTATGACGGGGTATCTTCTATGCTTGTTTTGCCTTTGATTAAAGATACTGAAGGATATCTTCATGAACACTATAGAGTTACAAAAGATGGCGGGACATTTGTAGTATCCGGCCCTCCGAAAAATCCTGAAGATTTAAGCAAATCAATCGAGTGGTGGGGTGAATTACTGAAAAGAAGAGATGACTTTCAGGAAATAGAACGACACTGGGATTGTGTAAAAGAAGGTATTGACAAAAACAGGGAAAGATTATATAATCTGTATTCAAAGGAAGAAGTTGCCGATTTAGTGGAAGACTGTGGATTTACTGTTGAGGAAGTCAGGGAAAATCCCCTTCATTTGAATAATAAAGGTTATCTGGTTACTGCAACAAAATAGATTCAATGTTTTTAGTAAAAATAAGAAAAAAAGAGGGTTACTCCGGAATGGAGTCCTCTATGTCTCCCAAGTCTATGTTTTCTATGGCCTCTTCCATTTCCTGTTCTATTATGTCTGCTGCCTGGTCCTCTATCTGGGCACCTGTCAGCCCTCCTGTTGTACCAGTGTCTCCTATCTCTCCAGTCTGGCTAACGCAACCGCTAACTAGAAAAACTGAGATTACAAACCATGTTATTAGTAGTTTAGAGAGCATCTAATCTCCTCCTACGTCAGCGCTTAGTACCGGAGCATCTACTGTATTATTTGTTAGCTCTGCAGATTCTAGTGTTGCGTTGACCCTAAGGTCATGAAGCCTGTTTCTCAGGGTGCTTATTTTCTTGAGCAGTTCTGGCCTTTCTCTTACAAGTTCTCTCACTCTCAAGCATCCTTCGTTGTCCGGATTATCCTTGCAGTAGTCAACCACGTTAGTAGCAATCCTTCTGCACAGGTTAGAATCGGAGTGCTCCTCGCAGTAGACCTTTGCCCTATTTAGAGCAAAAGGCACGCAGTGCTTGTTTTCCGGATGTTCCTCGCACCAGTTCCTGAAGGCTACCCTGCACCTTGTATCGTCCATGTTGTTTTCCCTCAAACAGTATGCCCTGAAAAGAGCCTTGCATCTGCTGTCGTCGGGGTTGTTCTCGCAGTAGTTGGCAAGCCTGCCCTTGCAGTTTGCATCTTCATTGTTATTGCAGTATTCAACTACCTTGTCCCTGAGTTCTCCTGCCTTTATTTGTCTGACTCCTTCTATGACATAAAGGTGGTATGTGTCTCCGTTCAGTTTCATCTCTCCTGCCCAGATTTCCGTGTCGCCTTTCATGACAGAAGATACGTCAAAAGAACCTACCTCTCCGTCTTTACTGTATATGTTTCCTGTGGCATGACCTTCTTCTATCACTATTTCCCTGAGCCTGTATCTCTCCTCATCAGCAACAAGGATTCCAACTGCCATGTCTGTGCCATTAACTGTTATTACTCTCCCTATGCCCACTTTCACTATCTTGAAGTCCATTGGATCGCTGGGAGAAGCCGCTATTCCCTTTCCCAGTATCACGTAAGCCTTTATCTTGGGTGCCGCTGAAGTTATTGTTGGTTGTGCCATTACCGGTACTGCCAGCATTAACAAAACAAGAAATGCTGCTATTATTTTTTTCATTTTTTGACCTCCTATATAGTATTGTTAATATTTATTAAAGGTTTTCATTCTGCTTCATGTATTATAATTAGGGTGAAAAATTAGGAACTGATTCCTCTGTTTTTAGCCATTCTGCGGTATTTCCCGTACTTGTCCTCCGGAGAAAACTTTGGCGGGTGCGGAGTTCTTGTCTTTTTCCTGCACCTGGGGCACTTCTCCTTAAAGGTGTATATATCGCAAAAAAAGCATTTTTTTATCATGGTCGTCTAATCACCTTTTATCATTTATTTAACAGGATGTATCTCTTGTTTTTTCTTTTGTCCCCGAATTCGTCTTCAACCAGATACCCTTTAAATCCTGCCCTCTTGAATTCCTTTAGGGTTATTTCCATTTCCCCTTCCGTGGCAGGAAAGAACTGGATGAACACGGAACCCCTTTCTTTCGTGACGCGGTAAATCTCCCTTGCCACCATTCTGTACTTTTCCCTGATTTCCTCTTCATCCCTGCCGGTTATCCACTGAAGGGTTGATACGGAAAAGACGTGCTGGAAACTCTTGTCCCTAAAAGGCAAAAACCTGAAATCTCCCACAAGTACATTCAGGCCCTTTCTCTTTGCTATCTCAACCATCGGAAAAGATATGTCCATTCCAATTACAGAAAAACCATTGTCCATAATTATCTTGGTGGATATTCCCGTTCCGCAGCCTATATCCAGCATGGTGCTTCCATGTTTCGAGTCCGGCTTTAGAAGTTCCAGACCCCTCTCTGTAAGTCCGGTTTGTGTCTTTATTATGCCACGGTTCCTGTCATACTCTTCCGCTTTTCCTTCCCAGTAGAGTCTTGCATCAGAACCCAAAACATCGGTCATGTCCTCACTCTGCAGAGAAAACTCCACCCGTTTTCTCTATTTTTTCCTTTATCTCATCCATGGCTTTCTTAAGAATCTTTTCCCCTTCTTTTGGTTCCTTGGTGACTATTGAAAGCTCGTATTTGGGTGCGGATATGTATTTCACGGAAACTCCGTTATTTTTGCTTATTGCCAATAGAATTTCCTTTATCTTTTCCACGCCATCCGGAGCAAATGAACTAAGCTCCACATCCTCCTCCATCTTTATTTCAGGTATCTTTATCTTCTCTTCTGCCATCTTTTCTATATCCTTTATCCACTCAGAAGGAACGCCCCTCTCTTCTATGTAACCTCTTCCTTTTCTCAGGAAAAGTTCAAATACCTCGAGCATGTCCTTGAAATTCTCCTGTATGTCAAAACCTATTTTATCATAAATCTCGTCCAGGGTGATTTCCCTTTCCTTGGCCATCGCCTTAAGCAGTTTCTCTCCCTTCTCATCCCTTTTCCATGCCTGCAATCTTCTGTTCTTCTGGTTTTCAGCCACTCTCTTCAGGCTAAGGCCTATCTGGTCTTTTTCCCTGTTTACTCTCAGGACCAGACACACTATCTTTTCCCCTTTCTTGACCCAGTCCCTGACATCTCTTACCCACTTTCTGGCCAGTTCTGAGACATGTATCATTCCTATTCTCCCCGGATACTCATCCAGGCTCACAAATACAGAATAAGGGTTAATATCCTTGACCGTTCCTATTATAAGTTCTCTTTCCTGCGGAAAATCATACTTTCTCCTGACCATAAGTATCACTAATTCTTATCATTGCCAAACTTATAAAAAGATTTATTCATCTTCTTCTAGGACTTTTGCATTTACTTTCCCGAAGCCACCTGTAGACTTGCAGAGAAGTTCCCCGCATA
>JAGLWW010000076.1 GCA_023133195.1 Candidatus Aenigmatarchaeota archaeon | reverse complement strand
GCTCTGGCCTCTTTCCTGTCGTATCCACTTCTGCGATTCTTTCTCCTGTTTCACAAGCCTCGGATGAGCAGACCCCGAGAATCTCCGCTTCCACGTTTTCCATGACTTTCTCCCTGCGCCAGCGCCTCTTTGAAAGCCTTTTTTTAAGGATGTCAGGTCTTGTTCTGAGAACTATTATTATATCGGCCTGTACCAAGTGGGAAAGATGCCCGTCAACCACAGAGTCGTTTTTTATAAAAATTTCATCAAACTTGTCAGTATCCATGATTTTGGAACGTCTCTCCGGGTCTATTCCTATGACAAGCCCCTGCTCTTCGGCGACTTTATTCAGCTCCACATAACTGTAATTGAGAAGCTTGGCCAGTTCCTTTGCCACCCGGGTCTTGCCTGTTCCCGGAGTCCCTGTTATTGATATTATCATGTTATCTAATCAGATTTCGTCTTCTAAGCGTATAAATACTTTAATTTTTTAATTCTGTTGTGATATTATGGCTGAAATAAGCGAGGAAAAAAAGAAAAAATTGAGAAAGGCACACGAACGTAAAATGACTGTAAGGGAAGCTGCCGAAGATGCAGAAGTAAGCCAATGGACTGTTAAAAAATATTGGAAGAAGGATGGATTAAAATCACACTACAGGAATAAAGGAGCTTACATACCCGCAGATATTCTTATTGAAGAAGTTTTTCGTGACTATAGAGAGGAACTGGGCTTCCAGAAAATTAAGGAAAGAATTGAAGAAAATATTGGCTATACTCCACTTGATGAAGTAGTTGAGAGGTCTATTGACTCAATGGTAGAGCAGGGATTTTATGAAAGGTTTTCAACTTGCAAAGATGAACGCTACAAACTTGCCTCCCTCGTTTGAGCAAAGATATATATTAACCCGATGTTAATTATTTTTATCTGATTTTGTGCGGGGTATAAGAATGACTTTGGAAATCTGGACAGAAAAATACAGGCCAAAGAAACTCAAGGATGTTGTGAACCAAGAAGACATCGTAGAAAGGTTGCAGGCCTTTGTGAAGAACAAGAACATACCTAACATGCTTTTTGCCGGTCCGGCCGGCGTGGGAAAGACCACCTGTTCTCTTGCTATCGCCCATGAGGTTTACGGTGAGGGCTGGAAACAGAACTATTTAGAGACTAATGCCTCTGATGAGAGAGGAATTGATACAGTACGTCACAAGATAAAGGACTTTGCAAGGACAAGGCCAATCGGTAACATGCCTTTCAAGATTGCTGTGCTGGACGAGGCTGATGCCCTGACTCCGGAGGCCCAACAGGCCCTGAGAAGGACCATGGAAAATTACACGAACACATGCCGGTTTATCCTTATAGCAAACTACAGCTCAAGGATTATTGACCCGATTCAGTCAAGGTGCGCTGTCTTCAGGTTCTCGGGAATTGACAAGGAAAAGAGCAAGAAACACCTGAAGGAGATAGCCAAAAAGGAGAAACTTAATATAGACGACAAGGCCTTTGACGCGATACTTTACCTGTCTGAAGGGGATATGAGAAGGTCAGTAAACCTGTTGCAGTCCTCCGCGGCCTTGGGAAAGAAGATAACGGAGAAGACAATCTATGACGTGGCGGCGCAGGCAAAGCCAAGGGACATAAAGGAGATGATTGAGCTGGCTCTGAAGGGAAAGTTCATGGACTCCAGAAAGAAACTTTACGATATACTCATAAATCAGGGCATATCCGGAGATGACATAATAAAAGAGATGCACAGGCAGGTTTACGACCTGGATACGTCAGATGAAAACAAGATAGGAATAATACAGAGCCTCGGTGAATATGAGTTCAGGCTGAACGGGGGCGGCAACCCAATGATACAACTGGAAGCTTTTCTGGCGCAGGTGGCCGCACTTGAAAAATAAGCCCTTTAAACCGTTCTCTATGGTCAGGTTTAAATAATTTAACTTCTAAGTAGTAACCTAACGGGGGAATTGGAATGGAACAAGTAACTTATATGGTAATTAATTCTAAGGAAGATTTCAAAAAATACGGTATTTTTCCTCCTCTTGTAGAAGACCTTGTAGAAGACAGCATAAAAACTTACAACTTAACTAAACACAATTGTTGAGAAAAACGTACTATTCTTTCTCTGTGAACTCTTCCAGAGTGGCCTTGAAATCCTTGTTATCCTTTATTTCCTTTCTAATCTTTAGGATTTCCCTCGTGAGAAGGTAATATATGATACCAAGGGACTTCTTGCCCTTGTTGTTGGCCGGAATTATGAAATCCACGAATTCCAGGTCATTGTAAGTGTCGCAAATTGCCATTATTGGTATTCTTCTGTGAGTGGCCTCGGTTATTGCCTGCTTGTCAGCTATGGGGTCTGTCACCAGTATAATATCCGGTTCCGTATAATTCTTGAAGTTGGGGTTACTCAGCGTGCCTGGCAGAAACCTTCCGGTTACCACTTTGGCTCCTGTCATTTCCGCAAATTTCTTGGCAGGTTTTATGCCGTTTGTCTTCCTGCATGTCACCATTATATCATTGTAACTGGAAAGAAAAGAGGCAGCTATCTTTATTCTATCGTCTGTCTTCTCTATGTCTAGAACCGACAATCCGTCGGCCCTTGTCTTGAATATGAATGGAGCCATTCCCTTGGTCTTCATTCTCATGCCTATGTGAACTCCTGCTGATAAATATTCGTTCCTGTCGGCCAAATCTGTCATTTTATCACCTTATGTCTTTCTTTTAAGGTTAATATATTTAAATAGGTTTATTAGAAGACAATTTCAGATTCTTAAATTAGCCATCCTCGGGTATTCTACTGTGTCCCAGAGTTCCAGAAGCCTGTTCATCTTGGCCAGCCTTTCTCCGCCCCAGACACCTGTCTTTATAAAATGGCCAAGTCCGAGGGCCAAATCTGCAATTATAGGGTCGTTTGACTCCCCGCTCCTGTGCGATATTATTATTTTGTAATCCCTTTTTCTCGCCTTTTCCGCGACCTTCATGGCCAAGCCAATGGTTCCGGCCTGATTCGGCTTTATTATTATTGAATTGCAGGAACCAAGACGCAGACCTCTTTTAAGGCGGTCCATGTTTGTCGAATACAAGTCGTCCCCGCAAACTAAAAGTTCCCTTTTACCTTTCCAGTTCAAAAGCTCGGCAAAGCTCTTAAAATCATCCTCGTGAAACGGGTCTTCAACGTAATAGACGTTCCATGTATCAATAAGCTCTTTTACGGCCTCTATTTGCTGCTCTGGTAGGACGTCCCTGCCCAGTTTCTCGTATATGTATCTTCCCTTGTTTTTTTGATAAAGGCCTGAAGCAGCCATGTCCACGCCCACTTTTGCATCAAGGTCTTCCGCTATCTCTGATATTATATTCAAAGTCTTTTCCTCGTCCAAATCAGAAATTAAAGCATTTTCATCGTTCTTTCCCGAAAACTTATGCTTGGAAAGCAGGATTGTCTTTATCCTTTTCATACCCTCAAGGCACGTCTCTATTGCCTCCCTGAAAGAAGACGCCCCAGTGGGTATGAGATGGAATTCCTGAATGTCAGTACCTCCTCCATGTCTTCCTCCTCCCATCACATTTACTATGGGATAGGGAAACCTTATCTCGTCAAAATATTTGTAGGGGTCGCCGAAGGTGGAGGCCTTGAAGAGCGAAGAAGTCAGGGCCACGCCCAGATGGGCCCCAATCCTCTGGAAGTTCTTTCCGGCCATATCCGTCACCATTTCGTCCATTATCTCAAAGTCTTCTTCTGTAAGTCCGATAAAGTTGTGCTTGATTTTTTCAAGAATCTTGAGGGACTTGTTTAT
>JAGLWW010000075.1 GCA_023133195.1 Candidatus Aenigmatarchaeota archaeon | reverse complement strand
CGGGCTTATACACGTTTGAATCTTTGGTCACATACACAGGAAGAGAAGCCATAGCTACGAAGAATTTTGAAGTCGTAGGAGAGACTCAGGAAATACCCTACATCTGGATACTTGTAATCGTTGCGATTCTAGTGGTGATAATTCTTATAGCAGTTTGGAGGAC
This sequence comes from Candidatus Aenigmatarchaeota archaeon, assembly GCA_023133195.1. GTDB lineage: Archaea > Aenigmatarchaeota > Aenigmatarchaeia > PWEA01 > JAGHBM01 > JAGLWW01. The sequence goes on along the minus strand of JAGLWW010000075.1, from coordinate 3,636 downwards.
GAGAAGATGAACGTAGAGATAAAAATACTCAGTTATCTGGGCAAACATCCGGAAGGGACAATGATTCTTGACCTGGCTGCTGCTCTGGGGTCACACAGACACACAATAACAAAATATGTTTACAGGCTGGAAGGAATGGGTTTGTTATCCGTGAGGAAAATAGGCATAGCCAAGCTATGTTATTCAAAATCAAAGAGATGATATACACATATGGTGTACATATATGTATAAGACAGAAATGGTGAAAAAATGGACAGAATAGAAGAAAAAATACTCAGATACCTGAAGAAACACCCGGAAGGGACTATGATTCTGGACTTAGCTGACTCCATAGGAACGCATCGTCACACTATTACAAAGTACGTTTACCGCCTTGAGGGCATGGGAAAGATAAAAATCAGGAAAATAGGGATAGCAAAGCTATGTTACGTAAAATAACTATTATTTTGTTTTTTTGGCAAGGAAAATATCCACAAAAGACGGGTCATACCCGCCTCTTCTCAAGGATTCTTTTAGTTCTTCCAAAGAAAATCCTTTGTTAAGGTTTTCTGTCATCCACTTCTCTACATTAATAGGTATTTCTTCAGTTGGCTCATCTGCTATTTGTATGGATTTAGCCGTAGATGCAGCAGGAACTTCTTGTTTTGGAACAATTTTTTCAACTTCTTTCACAACAATATTTTTAACAGGTTTTTCTTCACTTTTTTTCTGAGGCATTCTGTCTAATCTTCTTATATTTTTTTTAAGTCCTTCCATTTCTCTTTTGAAATCCGACCTGTCCAAGCCTTTTACATTTCTTTTCAATTCTTCCAGTTCTCTTCTGAAGTTGCCTATTTTTATTATATCTGACTTGGAACTTCCCAATAATTTTTCAATTTCATTCATTTTCTTTTCCATTTCTATTCTCCACGGCATTACTTGCCTTGACTTAAGTAATTTTATGCCACCGGACTTGGATATTATGTCTTCAAGAAAATCTTTCAAATCGTATATCTTGTCTTCAAAGTCAATTTTGTTGTTTTTCATCTTTTCTTCAATACTCTTTTTAATTTCTTCTAACTTGTCTTTAGTTACTATTTTCTCTACCTTTATTTCCATCATATCAACGGATTTCATAAGCTCTTTTATGGTCTCCTCATTCATGTCTATTTTTTCCATTGAATCTCTGAAGTCCTTTAATCTGTTGTTTAATTCCGAGAATATGTTTTCCACTTTACTTGTGAGTCTTGAGGTGTATTTTTTATTTTCTTCTATCTGGGAGAACTTTCCTTCTATTTTTTCCGATATTTCCACAAGATTTTCGAAGCTCTTCACTTTTTCCATGATATTCTCCAATTTTTCTATAGTATCTTTCAGTTCTTTATGTTTTAGCAACAAGCTCTCTATCTGTGCCTGGTTCTTTATTATCTCCTCCTCTTTTTTATTCAGCTCTTTCTTGAAGTTCTCAGGTTCTATTTCCTCAAAAGCATCAATTACCCTTTTGGACTGGGTTTCAATTTTGTTCAAAGTTCTTTCTTTTTCAAGAACGGAAGACCTTAGTTCTCCAATCTCTTCTGAAAGGTTGGAAATTCTCTCCTGAATCGATTTATTCATATCATCTATTGCGATGATTCTTCCTGCCTGCCTTTCAATCTTCATCATCATCTGGTCAATTACATTTGCTTCTGACAAAGGTTTCTCAGGACCCTTTGCGTCAACCTTTTCAATGTTTTCTATAGTCTTTTCATCTTTTTCTATATCATTAAAATCATCCGGAGTCATAACGTTTTCATTATATCCGGCTGCTATACCACCTTTTTCAGAAGTAGAATCCATGACAATATCCTGTTTTATATCTTCTTCTTTCTTCTTTTTACTGTCTTTTTTAATCCTTTTCCTAAGCTTTCCAAACAGGCCTTCTTTCTTTGGTTTTTCTTTTTTATTTGGTTCTTTTGTATCAATTTCTTTTTTCTTGGAGTCTTCACTGTCCTCCATATCTTCCTTTAATTTTTCCAGTTCTTTCTCAATATCATCCTTTTTCTTTATAGCCAATTTTTTCTTTCTAGCCAATCAAGCACCTCCACTTAAATGTTTTTTGAGGGATGTTATATATATCTTAGCCATTCTAAAGTTGCCCAATTTAAGCTTATCTTCGGCCAGTCTGAGTTCAAGTTTGAGGTCAAACATCTCCTTACCGCTCTTTTCCATCTCTTCAAGTTTCTTCCTAATTATCTTTAGTTCTGTTGCAAATTCCTTATATTCTTCAAGCTCTTTATTGGTTATTTTATGCGGATTATGATATGTGGGACGGAACTGGATGAAATAGGGCTTACCGTCGTTGTATTTGGGATTATGAATCATTCCAACTCCAAGACCCTGCCTGGTTATCCTCTGCGCATACTTTTCCCCGTATTTGTCCTTTGCCTTACCTATGTCTTCCAGACTTTTTGTGTTGAGCTGGATGTCTGTGAGTACGTTGCCGGATACGGCTGCTTTAAAGTCTGCCAGTACCTGTGAACACATTATAAGTCCTATGCCCCATTTTCTGAACTCACGGCAGGCTTTTTCCAGCGACACGTAACCTCCCTTCCCTCCGTATTTTTCAAGAAGCCTGTGGACTTCATCAAAGACCACTATCATTTTAAGGGTTGTTGATTCTTCCCAGTTTACCCTGAACATGGAGCTTATTATGTTTCTCACCGCCTCGTCAAATTCCTCGGATTTAAGTTTGTTAAGGGTGAATACTGTTATTTCTCCGGGGTTCATGAATTCTTTGAATTCTATTTTTTGTTTCGGGTCAGTCATCTCGAATATCATTCCCTTATAAGATCTTATTTCTCTTAAATCCATTCCAAATTTTGGATATTTACTCAACAAATTATTATCCTTGCATCCTCTTACAAAACCGGTCCACTGGGCAGTTGGGTCAAAGACTATTACAGGTATTTTCTGTGCAAGGGCCTCTTCCACGATGACGGACGCGCCTACGCTCTTTCCTGAACCGGTTGCACCTGCGACAAGCACGTGAGTTGTCAGGTCATCTGGATTTAGCCATGTCTTTATTCTGCTCCCGGCAATGGTTCCAATCCAGAAAGCTCTTTCCGTTTTTTGTGGCATCTTTCTCATGTCTACAGGGAACAGATACCTTTTCTTTGATTCTTTTCCGGTCTTCCAGCTGAGATAATATTTTCTTATGAATATGCTTGCAACCAATATGGACATGACAAGTGCAATCCAGAGGACTGTAATGCCCAGCTTTGTAGCAAGGAACGGTTTTACTATCTCAAAACTTTCCATGTCATTCACGGTACTGCCACCAAGTTCTGCCCATACTTCAAGTATGTGCTCTCCCTCTTCAAGTCCTGTGTCATTTAACTCCATCCTTTTTGTAAAGGACAGCATCCTTTCAAGAGTTATGTCTTCTTTTTCTTCCTTTACTATTTTGTCATCCGTGCCATCCTTTATTAAATAAGTTAAGGTTGGTTTTAATTCTTTTTCCGTGCCAAGATTCCTCAACTTTACTTGGAATTTAAGCGATTCTTCAATCTCCAGCCTCTTCTTTATTATGCTCACATCAAGGGATAATATTCCCTCTTCCTTTGACACGACTTTTATGATTACTGGTATACTATCCCTTTCTCCCTCTGCTTCCACCAT
>JAGLWW010000074.1 GCA_023133195.1 Candidatus Aenigmatarchaeota archaeon | reverse complement strand
CCACACACAGAAAACTATCTCTTCATGGAGAAACCTTAAGCTGTATCCAGAACTTTAAAAAACTTTATTTTCTAAAAACCGGGAAATACCTCTTTTCTCAATTTCTCGTAAGCAAACTCCATCAAGGGTTTCAAATTTTCCACATCCTCTCTGTTGTAGTCCATCAATAATTTCAGGGCCCCTTTGTCTCCTCTTTCATATCTCTTCCAGAGCGCGACAGCCTCAAACCCATCCATTCCCTGAGTTTCTTCGGACCTTTGTATTCCAAGCTTTTTTTCTATCATTTTCAGGCCTCCCATGTAGCCCAGTTTTCTCATTTCAAACCTCAAATCCACGTGAAAAAGATCCATGTCAGCCCCGGACAATTCCCCGCGTATGAAAGGCACGTCGAAACACTTACCGTTGAAAGTCACCATCAGGCCGTAATCTTTTATCGCAGAGGCGAAATCCTTCAGGTTCCTGCCCCTGATAAAGGTCCTGCTTTTCTTTCCGTCAAACAGGCCTATCATTGTGATGACATCCCAGCTTCCAAGGCCAGTGGTCTCTATGTCCAGGAAGCAGCACCTTTTCCTTTCTGCGAACTCCCTGTACGCTCTCCAGTGTATGCCCGGAGGCATCATTTCCCTGAGAAATTGGTAGTCCCCCTTCTCGCAGCAATTGACTGATTTCTTAAGGCACTTTTCCGTTCTTTTGGCCATGCCCTGGGTCATCCCTGTTTTTTTGTTTTTAGACAGGAAATCCTCCCATGTACGGATACCGCCTGTCCACAGTTTTTTCTCGGTTTTCGGGCCCACACCCGGCACATGAAGAAAAGTATTCCTTAGCATAACATAACCACACCCAATAGAAATACATTTCAATCGTTAAAAACGTTAAGAGCTTTTAGAACTTTGCAGCTACATTGGCCATCATTGAGGCATTACCGTATTCTAAGCAGGTTTAAATGGGGGATATTTATTTGTATTATTGACAAGATTAAATGTGGGGTAAATGGATTCTAAGATCAATGTCCATGAATTAAAAGAGATTGTAAGGAAATTCTGCGAAGATAGGGATTGGGATCAGTATCACGGTGCAAAAGACCTTGCAATGGCCTTGATAATTGAATCAGCGGAACTGCTTGAACACTTCAGATGGAAATCAGAAAAAGAAGTCAAGGAATTATTTGAAAATCCAGAAAAAAAGGAACAAATAAGCGATGAGATGGCCGACGTTTTATATTTCTTGTTAAGACTTGCCCAAAGATACGATATTGATTTATCAGAATCATTGAAAAGAAAAATAGAAAAGAATGATAAAAAATATCCTGTCGAAAAGGCGAGGGGTTCAAATAAGAAGTACACGGAGCTATAGGAAATGATACAACGAAAGGTAATATACGAAGCGCCACAGGATAAGTTTTTCAAGGATGTCTTGGACAAGAAAGTGGCGGATATAATGAAGGAGAATTTCGAGAATATATCTCCATCCAGTATAAGTGATTCTGAATACAGTTCGTGGGACAGCACCGCGGATGAAATAAAAAGGATAATAGAAAAAAGTGAATTGAGTGATTTGTATATCTGTTTTGAATATCAAGTACCATATACGCGTAAGCGCATTGACTGCATACTATTTGGCAAAAATTCCGGAAACAGAGGTGTGGTAGTTCATATAGAAATGAAACAATGGCAGAGCATAGTTCCACTTGAAACAGAAGGAAATTTTGTGGAAACGTATGTAGGAGGAGGAAATCGAAAGATTCCCCATCCATCTCAGCAAGTGGAAGGGTATCACGACTACCTGATAAACTTCGTGGAAGTTTTTGAAGAAGAAATGGAGCTCAAAGGCTACGCGTATTGCCATAATTATAAAAAGAAAGAGGGCGAGGGGTTGTTCGCACCACAATACAGAAAAATACTAGAAGAGCACCCACTTTATACCAAGGGCGACATTTCCCGCCTAGCAGAAAAACTAAAGGGTTTGTTGTCGGGAGGCAACGGATTCGAAATATTCAACAAGTTCATGAGAAGCCCCGTGCGACCGTCAAAGAAATTAATAAAGCATATTTCGAGCATAGTGGAAGAAAACAAGAAAGAGTTCAGCCTACTAAATGACCAGATTGTGGCAAAGAACTCCATTTTGCACAAGATAAAGAAGTCCGAAAAAGAAAATGAAAAAAATGTCGTGATTATCAAGGGCGGACCGGGGACAGGAAAGACTGTAATAGCACTACACATTCTTGCTGAACTTGCCTCCCAAAAGAAAAAAAGAAAGCTATTCTTTTCCACGAAGTCCAAGCCGCTGAGGGAGGCCATCAAAAAGAAGGTCGGTAGAAATGCCAAACTCCTTTTCACCAATCTGACCCAATTCGTGCCTTCGAGAATCGAGGAAAACGAATTGGATATCCTGATCGTGGACGAAGCACATAGGATACAAAAAACTAGCAACTATCGCTTTATGCGAAAGGAAGATAAAACTGATATGTCACAGGTCGATCAGTTGGTACGCTGCGCAAAGACTGCAGTATTTTTTATAGATGACAGACAGAGAATAAGGGGTCCAGAGATAGGAAGCGTGGAATTGATACGAAAAGCTGCCAAAGAATATGGTTGTTCCGTTTCAGAAGAGGAACTGATTTCCCAGTTTAGATGCGGAGGTTCTGATAATTATCTGGCATGGATTGAGTCTGTTCTGGGTCATATAACCGAAGAAAAAACCCTGACAGAAAAGGATGGTTTTGATTTCAAAATTTTTGATTCTCCAAGTAGGTTATATGAAGAAATAAGGAAGAAAAATAATGAGAAAGGAAAATCTGCAAGATTGGTCGCGGGATTCTGTTGGCCATGGAGCAAGAAACTGGATGAAAACGGAGAGCTCGTCAAGGATGTTAAGATAGGCAACTTTGAAATGCCTTGGGAGACACATATGAAAATTAGTCCTCCCGACGGGTATGTACGCTGGTACGAGTGGGCATACAAGCCGGAAGGAATAAAACAAGTTGGCTGTATTTACACTGCACAGGGGTTTGAATTTGATTATATCGGCGTCATTGTCGGTTCCGACCTGAAGTATGACAAAGAAAACGACATGTTGGTTGGGGACATATCTGAAACGGAAGATCCGATGCTGAAGCGCGACAGGGAAAATTTTGACGAATATGTGAGAAACATTTATCGAGTCCTGATGACGAGAGGCCTTAAAGGCTGTTATGTTTACTTCATGGACAAGAACACAGAGGAATACTTCAAATCAAGAATAAAAATATAAAAATTAAGAACACCATATCTCAAGTTAAAGCCCCCCTGACATGTTATATTTAAGAGACGACCCTCTTGGAGGGAAAATTTATAAGGTTTAAATGCTTTTCAGACCTCTAATTTTTTATGAAGCTGTCGGGATTGGAAAAATTTCGTGTCCGTCTCTTTAGATTGGATAAAGATGAGGAAAAATTTGAAAAATTTCTTTTGCGTGATGCAACTGAGACGGAGATAAAAGTTTATCAAAATATGAAGAAGGTTAAACCAGAAGTATTGATAAACCTTGCTCAATATGCAATAGAAAAACTGGATTCTGATAATGGAGAAGAAAGGGGTTTCGGTGCTGGAGAAATTGCTGAAATGAAAGAGCAGGACTGCTATATCGGGGATTGGGTTTTTGGAGGTTATATGTGGCACAGATGGTTGCCTGATTGTAAGAGATTAATTACTCCAGAACAAGCATGCACATACAGGAATATAGAAAAGAATATTTTCAGATTTCCAGGTTTGGATTGTGACTTTAAGGAGAAAAACACTCAGATATACTTTAAAGGAAAATCTCATATGGATAATGAGTTAACTAAATTAAGGATAAATTGGAAGACCGTGTATAAGGAATAACTCTCTTAAGAAAATATAAGAAAAAGGGGATAAATTATTCAATAGGTTCACATTCTCCTTCTACGCA
>JAGLWW010000073.1 GCA_023133195.1 Candidatus Aenigmatarchaeota archaeon | reverse complement strand
AATCTTCTTGGATGAAGTTTGGGTTTCAATTTTCCGGCATAATTTCTGAGTGCAGTACCGAAGCCATACAGTCCTAGGAATACTTTGGAACCCAGACCCGCACCCAGCTTGTCCCTAAATTCACCAACATTGCCTGTTATGGCACCTCCACGAGCTTCTATGTTTGTAGGTGAGTTGTGAGTCTCTATTGAAATTGTATAATTATAATTTTCATCAAATTTTGCGATACCAGCATTGTCCCAAAGAACAGATACAACCCAATCCTTTTCCTCTGCTATCTCAAGAGTTGGGTTTTTGATGAATTCATCAAACATATTTTCCACTACAAATTTTTCTCCTGTAGACAAGTCTCTGTAATGAAACTTGCCGTTGAAGGTGTTGTGATTACAGTGGTCACTCCTTGCCTGCGCTATGTATTCCAGTTCTATGTCAGTGGGGTCGCCCAAGCCGTATTTTTTTCTTTCTTCCCTAACGTCTTCCCTCTTGAAATATTTTGTTATAGTTGGAACATCTTTCGGATTCAGAGCCATATTCCTTTCATCACTAAGCTTCTTGAGTTCTTCATTACTTTTTAGAGGGAGGGTTGTCACAGTTGGTTTATAGTCCAGAATAACTTTCGGGCTTGGTACTTCAAAACCGTTTTCCTCCCACCCTTCCCTTGACATAACTTTGCTTCTCTGTATGATGTCGTTGAACAGCATTTCATTTGCAATCTTTTCTACATCTTCTTTTCCCACGTTTCCTTTAAGCAAATAGATCTTAGAAGTATAAACTCCTTCTCCTTCACCAAATTCCTTTTTAGTTAGGTCACATATAGCTTCCTTTCCGGTCTGGCCAGCGGGATCCATCACGCCGGGCCTGTAACCAACCCAGATAAGGTGATTCCAATCCAAATCTTTTACTAGAGAATCGTAAGAAGAAACTTGCGTTACAGGATTGGTGAAAATTTTTTCTTTCACATTTTCTAAGTCGACTTCACTTAAATTCTCCGATTCTATTGTTTTCACATCAACAGTTCTGACATCTTCTATGTCTATATCGAAATAATTCTTTGTTTTTCTTTTAACTCTTTCGCCTTCAGCATCATTTAATTCTGGCTTCAAAACAACCTCTAAATGTGATCTAATCATACCCTAATTAAGAACAAAAAAAGATTTAAACAAGGAGTTTATGATTACCGAGTGACTACTGGTACTCTCTCCATTTGTGATTGCACTTGCAGCACTGGTAAAATCTTGTGGGGGCCTCGTCTATGGAGCGCGTCTGCAGGACCCACCAGTATGCTTTTATATGTTCGCACTTGGGGCACTGTGCTTTTGTAACAGGCAATGTTTCCAGAGAGATGTCCTTTTCCATTACTATTACGTCATCATTTGGTTTCTTCTCAACCTTTTCTTTAAGGTTATAGTCCTTGGCATAAGAGCCAATCTTTTCGCCGCAACTTCTGCAAACCAAAGTGATACCCCTCTTTTTCTTATCGGATTTCTTGGGTATCATCAATCCTCCACACTTGTCACAAAACCTCAAATTTCTTCACCTTATTTTTTTGTATATGGAGTATGTCACTCCTAGTATTATTAAAATTGCTATACCAAGTACAGGGTCTCTTATGAACCATTCAACAGCCAATATCTTTACCCAGCCAAGGTAAGGTATTCTTCCCACGGCCTTGCCGTATACCCTCTTTTCCTCAACCGGAAACCTTCCGGCACACTGGTCGCATCTCAGATTATTATCTCCCTTAGTTATATAAATCTTTCCCTTGCCGTATGCCATTTCGCCTATATATTTGTCTGTCAGTTCGTTCCAGCCCTCAAGTTTTTCCACATCAGGATAATTGCCGATTGCAACCGCCCTGTGGATTATCGGCTCTGTTTCCCATCCAGCAAAGACTATGATGTCACCCAGTTCATACGTTTCCTGTCCCTTTATGATTACTATATCACCCACATTGAGAGTAGGTACCATGGATTTGCTTGACACAGTGACTATAGGAAGTTCTGTATTCAGGATCAGACCAGATGCCTGATGCACTGAGAAGGCAACCAATATCCCCAAAAAACAGTAGAATACTATTCCAATCCAACCCGTGTTCAAGGTATCCCATACCTTTTTTATATTTTTTCTTCTTCCAGTCCCTGTTTTTTTGGCTTTCTTTCTTTTTTTACCGTTCTCCCAGTAATTTTTTTTGTATTTACGCCCTGCCAATGCTTTCACCCTTTACTATCCCCGAAGCGATAAGATGCGCAACCCTGAGGGGTTCCGGTATAAGACCTCTCCTTGCAGTGAGTTTGATGATTTTTTTCGCTTCCTCTTCTGTTAATCCTGTCTTTTGAAAATAAATACCTTTCCCTTTAAGTAAAATCCTGAAAAAATCCCCCGCATTTTCAACAGATTCCCATCTTTTTTCAAAATCAGGGAGCCTTTTCATGGCCTCCCTGAATTTTTTCATATTTGTCTTCCTCCTTATTACTACAAGTACAGGCAGCCCGGTTTTCCTGTAAAGCTCTTTTATATTAACGAAGTTAAAACCTCCAAATGTTATTCCTCCAAGCATTATAACCCTCAGGTCCTTGTGCTTCGTCTTTTTCACGGCTTTAACAATCTTCATGGTGGCATCCAGTCCGTCTATCTTTATCTCCGTCTTCAGCATGCCGTCCATAAAGGAACCTCCCCTAAAGATGGTTCCCACAAGAATGACTTTGCCTTTTTCCCCCTTATGAAAGGATCCATCATCCCAGCCAAGAATGCGAATCTCTTCCTTGATTATCATAGAAATCTGCTTATAATTGGATTTATAATATTTAAAGTTTCCATTAAAATAGAACTATCTTGAGCGTTTTATTTTCCTTTCCAGCTTCTTTATCTCTTTTTTCAGCCCAGTCAGTTTTTTCTCGGTTATCTTCAGTTTCTCATTCTTCTTTTTGAGTCTTTCATCAGTTTTCTTCCCTTTTGTGATATCGACAACAGAGACAATCCTGTTTTTTGTGCCGGGTATCACCCCGACTTTAATGTGAATTCGTTTTTCGTTTCCTGCCCTATCAATAAAACCGCAATCGTATTCCGAGGGGATTTTTGCTTTTCCTTCCAACCTTTGCTTATGGTATTTCAACATCCACTTCCTATCCTTCTCAGGGATAAAATCGTACCAATGCATGCGGCCTTCAACTTCCTTCTTTTTATAACCACTAAATTTTTCAAATTTTGAGTTGCATATTAGAATAACACAGTCATCCCCGAAAATTCCGATGGGGATAGCTGAGTTTTCAAAGACAGTCCGGTATAATTTCTCTTTTTCCCGTAGAAACTTTTCCACTTTCTTCCGATCGGTTATGTCTCTTGATACTGCCACTGAGCCTTCAAATTTGCCGTCAATTATTATAGGGGAAAGTTTTACAGAGAACCATTTCGTCTTCCCACCTATTTTAAGGTCATACTCGTATTCAGCCATTTTTCCGTTCCTATTCTTTTTAACGGCTTTTATGAACATTTTATCCATATGGGGAGGCATTACTTCCGAATGTTTTTTCCCCATAAATTTATCCGGAGTCGCGTATAATTTTTTTCTGTCCGAAGAATGATAGAAGGTAAACCTACCTTCTTTGTCAAACACGAAGACCAAGTCTTCCATGGAGGATAATATACCTTTAAGTCTCGTTTCTGATTTTTCCAGTTTATTGTGGCATTTTCCCGGTGATTTTTTCTTGTCACTGGATTTTTTAAATATCATATGATTTTCACCATAAATCCCAGAGAAGTAAGAAAAATCTTCATCCTTCCATTAATTGTAATAGTCTAAAGTATTTAAGCTTTGTTATGCCTGATTAGTAACTAAAATGCATTAAAAATGAAACAATGTTTTTATTTCTTAAAAGCCCTTGTAAACTCTTTCTTGAAGTCTTCCATCTGGTTCGCAATTTTTTTTGCCGCCGCTTTAAGGGTCTTTGTCGGGT
>JAGLWW010000072.1 GCA_023133195.1 Candidatus Aenigmatarchaeota archaeon | reverse complement strand
CCAACGCCCATGTTGTTCTTCCCGTCAGTTATAAGTATCATGCCTCTTTTTTTGTTCTCCACATCCTTCAGTTCCGTGCTGCCGAGAATTAAGGCATCACCGATTGCCGTGCCGCCCTTCTCTCCATATGTTATGTTTTTTATGCAACTTTCTAATTTTTCTTTTTCATTGGTAAGACTGCATCTTACGTAAGCTTCTCCTGAAAACGTGAGTATTCCCATTTCCGTTTTTTTAGGGAGCTTTTCCAGTAAACTCAAACTGGCCTCCTTTGCGGCTTCAAGTCTTGTCGGTTCCACATCAGGGTTAAGCATGCTTGAGGAGGAATCTATGACAAGAACGAAATCCATACTGCTGTCATGACCCTTGAAGGTTATTGTAAAATCAGAGATAGCAAATATTACCATGGACAATATAAGTATTCTGAGTATGAGTGGCAACAGGTTTCTTTCTCTGGCGGCTCCCTTGCCTATAAGTTTTTCAAGAATTTCGTAGTTTGAAAATCGTATTGCCCTTTTTTCACTTCTCTTTATGGTCAGTATATGTATGAGAACTGCCAGGCCTATTACAACAAGAAGCAGATTGAGATTTTTATAGGAAATCGCGTATTCATAAAAAGTTATATCTGAAAAGGGTATGGTGAACATACTAATCACAAACCATTCTAGGCCAAGTCATTTATTACTCTCTCAGCCAAATCGTGTGCTTCTTGGAAGTTTACTTTGACCTCATCCTTATATTCCTGTATATGCATATCATTATAGAACTGTATTATCTGGTCAATGTAATCAACAGGCAGGTGAAACGTTTTTAATTTTTCTGTAAGTTCCATATAAGTAAGCTCTTTTTGGCATTGCATTTTTATTTCAAGAAACTGTTTTAGCACATGAGCAACTATCACGGAAGCCTTGTCATAATCTTCAAGTTCCTTGCTTTTTGAAAGATTTTCAAACGCAGCTTCCTTTAGGGTTTTCTTCTTTTCTTTTACCTCCCTCTTTTTTGTTATCGATGAAAATAAACCAGACTTTTTTTCTTTTTCTTTCCCACTTTCCTCAATTTTCAGGTAGTCATTTTTCAGGTTTATAAGATTGAGTTCTTTTGCCAAATTACTCTCTTTTTTAATCTCCTTACTCTCCTCTATCTTTTTTTCAGAACTTTCCTTCTTTTCCTCATTTTCCGCCGATTGATCCATTCCCCTTTCAAAACTCTCCAGCTTTTCTTCAATATTAACCTCTGGCTGGTTACTATTCATGCTTTTTTCCATTTCTTCAAGCTTCTTTTCTATAAGAGGTACGGCAAACTTTCCTGTCTGGAGAATATTTTTCTTACCTTCGGATTCATCAACCAATGACAAATCAAGAATCAGCTTTAGTTCCGAACCCTTTTTTATTTTCTTTATCTCACCGCTGCTGAAAATCTTGGACATGTCTTTTGGATTAATTTCCCCGCAGGTGTTGGTTATCTTGACTTTCATTTCCTTCTCTGAGACAGAGTTAATCTTGTTCATCCCGAATATTTTTTCGTCAGTTTTGGAAAAATTTCCGATGATTAGCTTTGGTTTCAATCCGATTAGAAAGTTAAGGAAATCTCTTTGGTTATTTTTGGCATAGATAATTTCATCCCTGAAATCTATAACTTTTTTCAATTCTTTTACATGCCTGATATTCATTATTTTTATAACAGGCACCTTCCCGCCCTTTCTTATGTTTTCCATCTTCTGCAAGACTTTTATACCTTCTTTTATATTGTAAACTTCCTTCCCGCCGTTTAGTTTTATTTTTTCTATGTATTTTTCAAGTTTTCCTATTATGGATGTTCTCTGATGAATGAGCTTTCCCACGCACTCCGCGTCTACGTGGAGATTCAGGAATTTTTGGCTATCAAAGTCTAGACCGCAATACCTGCATTTAAACTTTTTTTTCTCCATAACCTTTTTCCTACTCTTATTCTTCTTTTCTCCTGCTATATCTTTTATTATTCCTTCTATCATTTAATCACAGCTAGTAAAGGAGGGTGCTCCACTTATTTTTTGAATTAGCTCATTTTTAAAGATTTAGTTTTATAAGAGAGATTAAATTAACTTTTTGCACATATAGGTCCCTTCCAGTATGTAGCCTTTTTTCCTGTAATATTCTCGGACGCCAACACCGGAGATTACCGCAATCTTTTTCATACCCATGCTCCGCGAAAGTTTCTCTGCTTTCTTGAGAAGTTTTCCCCCATAACCCTTATGCTGCACCTTGCCTTTTTCACCCAATGGAGCTTCAGCCCCGTACACGTGCAGTTCCCTGACAATGGCAGAGTTTTTCAACTCGGGACGAAAGGGCTTGAAAGGGAATCTCAGTCTCAAAATCCCAGCTAACGCGTCATTCTCATAACTCAAAAAAAACTCCCTGCCGCATGAAGCTTCATACTCCAACTTCCTGAACTCGAAATCTCCTGCAGATTTTTTATGTCCCGCTTCCCTGCATCTTATGCAGTTACATTCCCATTTCCTTTTTTTCATTTCCTCCTGGACAATCTGCCTTAAGTTTGAGTTCTTGCAGCCGGCCACTATTTCCTGGACGGGAACGTCCCTCTGCAAGCGCATGATTCTTACATAAGGCGGTAGCTCTTTTTTTATCCTGCAAAGCAAATCTATGAGTTCTTTATCGCTGTAAGGTTCATATTCTCCTTTTCTCCAAAGCTTTTCCAGTTCCGAGTTCTTCAGTACGAGAGTGGGATATATCTTGAGCATATCGGGTCTGTAATCCGGATTATCAAAGATAACGCGGAACATCTTCAAATCTTTTTCTAAATCAGAACCGGGCAAGTTGGGCATCAAGTGATAACAAACCTTGAAACCAGAGTCTTTCAAAAGACGTGTTGACTCCACGACGTCCCTGACATAGTGACCCCTTTTCATCTCCCTGTAAATCATGTCATCAGGATTTTGCACGCCAAGTTCCACCCTTGTTGCCCCGTAATCAAGAATCCGGTTTATATCTCCCATTTTCATGTAGTCAGGTCTCGTCTCAATCGTAAGGCCCACACACCTATGTTTCGCTTTCTCGTTCTTTGTTTTGGCCTCTTCCAGAGTTTTTGATTCCTTTCCGTTCATTGCGTCAAAGCATCTTTTCACAAAATTTTCCTGGTAAGGAACATCGCGCCCGGTAAAGGTTCCTCCCATGATTATCAGTTCCACTTTATCAGTGGGGTGACCTATTATCTCCAACTGTCGCAAGCGCGTTTGCGTTTGTTTGTATGGGTCAAAATTTAGCCTTAACCCCCTCATCACCGCAGGCTCGTTGTCTGCATAGCTCTGCGGGACGTCAGGATTCTTTGGACAATAGACGCAAGTTCCATGAGGGCATTCCTGCGGAGAAGTCATGACAGCGACTATGCTTACCCCGGAAAGAGTGCGGCTCGGTTTCCTTTGAAGCTTTTTCAAAACACTTTTCCGATCCTCAGCTTTAGAAAGAATAAACTCATTACCGGGTATTTCTATGCCATATTTGGAAGCCAGTTTCGTCTTAAGTTTTTGTATCTCTTCCTTAGAAATATTATCTTCTTTAATCCTTCTAAGAACTTCCTTGGCTACTTTTTCCTTGCTCATAAGTTATCTATGTCAAACAATTCTTTTATTTCTTTTTTAATCTTTTCATCCTCAGAAACAGTCAATATAATCTTATTAATCCCCGAATTCATATTTTCATAACGTACAAAACCCAGAGTGGAATCACCAATATGATAAACTTTCTCTTCGCATTTTAGTTTATGTCCAATATAATTTCTATCGCCAAATTCACCCTCATAATATAAAACAGCATCATTTTTTTCGAGATATTTCTGAAGTTTCAAATTGTCTTTGTCATCAAAAAATTTATTCCACAGAACTCTATTCGATTTAGGAACTTTTTTCACTAGAGCAAGCTTTTCTATTTTTTCTCCTATCCTACAAATCGTAAATCCTTAATCTATTTAAGCTTGATTTAAG
>JAGLWW010000071.1 GCA_023133195.1 Candidatus Aenigmatarchaeota archaeon | reverse complement strand
CACAAATATAGCGAATTCGAGAAAAATATCAGAGAATTGATTGATGAGCATGTTTATTTTGTCCCGATAGAGACAAGAGGGGAATACTGGTCTTACAGAAAAGTTCTGGATGAACAATCAAACAGTGAAGAGCCTGAGATATTTTTAAAATATAAGATTCATAAATTTGACAAAAAACATCCATTTCACATGATAGAAACTGATGACCATTTCGAAATAGATGAATTTGACTCATTTACCAAAGGAGACGCGGGAGAAGTAATCAATTTTTTCCAGAAAAATATTTTCAATAAAACCAAGGAATAATTTTTATATAGCCTTTCCCTATTATTACTGGTTCTTATGGTCAGGATTGCTATAAACGGGTTTGGAAGGATTGGCCGCACAGTTTTCAAGCTGGCCCTTGAGAACAGGATGCATGTGGTGGCCATAAATGATTTGACAAATCTGGATAATCTAATTTATCTTCTGAAATATGACACTGTTTACAGGAAATACAAGAAGAGGGTTTTTGCCCATGGAAAGAATCTGGTTGTTGGCGACAGGGAAATCAAGGTTTTCAGAGAGATGCATCCGGAAGAATTGCCCTGGAAAAAACTCAAGGTGGACGTGGCCGTAGAGTGCACAGGTTTTTTTACGAGCAGAAGCGGCGCAAAAAAGCACCTGAAGGCAGGGGCAAAAAGAGTCTTGATTTCAGCTCCGGCAAAGGTACCGGATATAACAGTTGTTAAGGGAGTTAATGATAACAGGCTTAGAAGGCATAAAATCGTGAGCAATGCTTCCTGTACCACGAATTGTTTCGCTCCCATGGTCAAGGTCCTGGATGACGCTTTTGGGATAAGGAAGGGCTTCATGACAACTGTGCATGCTTACACAGGAAACCAGAGGATTCTTGACGGACCTCACAAGAAGTGGAGAAGAGGAAGGGCCGCGGCAATGTCAATGATACCAACAACAACAGGTGCAGCAAAAGCTGTAATTGAGGTAATGCCGCATATGAAAGGAAAACTGGATGCCATGGCGATAAGAGTTCCGGTTGTAGACGGCTCTATTGTGGATTTCGTTGCCGAACTTAACAAAAGCGTGACGGCCAATGAAGTAAAGAGGGCTTTTAAGAAGGCTTCTAAGGGCAAGATGAAATCTATTCTTGAATATAGTGAAGATGAAATTGTTTCAACGGATGTAATCGGCAACTCTCATTCCTGTATAATAGACGGCCTGAGCACCAAGGCAAACGGGAACATGGTAAATGTCCTAGGATGGTATGACAACGAGTACGGCTATTCATGCAGGATGATTGACATCCTCAAAATAATGGCCAGGAATCTTTAAATTAAATTCTCACTAATTCTTTTTATGCTGAAAATGAACATAGGAAGATTTCGTACTCTTGATGACTTTGATTTAAGGGACAAAAAAATTCTTATAAGGATTGACGTGAATTCTCCTGTCGTTAATGGAAAAGTGGAAATGAACGAAAGGATAAAGAATCATGGCATTGTCCTCAGGGAGCTTTCGGACAGGGGTGCAAAGATTGTAGCTCTTGCCCATCAGGGAAGGCCCGGAAAAGAAGATTACCTGGAAAGCCTGGAGCAGCATGCACAACTTCTCTCCGACTATGTGGATGTCAGGTATGTGAACGATTTGATATGGGAAGAGGCAAAAAACAGCATAACTGAAATGAAGAGCGGCGATGTAATCCTTCTTAAGAACGTCAGGTCTCTGGAGGACGAGTTCAGACCTTCCAAAGGCAACATAATTGTAGAGGCGCTTTCTCCCTTGTTTGACCTGTACGTGAATGACGCTTTTTCCGTTTCCCACCGCGAGCAGACATCAGTAGTAAGCTTTGCGGGAGCACTGCCTTCCTGCATAGGGCTGGTCATGGAAAAGGAGCTTTCTGCAGTGAAAAACCTGCAGAGCCGTAATATGATATACATTCTGGGAGGGACAAAGCCGGAAGACAACCTTGTTCTTGTGAGGGATACTAAAGTGAACAAAATTCTGTCCACGGGAGTTTTCTCACTGCTTTGCTTAATGGCCAAGGGATACAAGCTTGGAAAGGAGGATGAGATACTGAAGGAAGAATCGGAATTAGTCCCAGAAATACGGAACTTTGTAAACAAAATAAAGACTCCCTTGGATTTGGCAATAGATGACGGGGGAAGAAAAGAGATAAAAACAGAAGAACTACCTGTGGATAAGGAAATTCTGGACATCGGCCAGAAGACAGTGGAGTTTTACGCGGAGGAGATAGGGAAAGCGGAGGCCGTGTTCATGAAAGGTCCTGCAGGAAAGTTTGAGGAAAGGGGATTTGCGAAAGGGACTTTGGACCTGCTGGAAGCCATAGGCAACAGCAAATGCTTTTCCCTGATAGGGGGAGGTCACTCATCGCACATACTGGAATTATTTAATATAAGCAAAGACAAATTTTCTCATATAAGCCTTGCGGGAGGGGCGCTGATAGCCTACCTGGCAGGGAAGAAATTACCGGGGCTGGAAGTCCTTAAGGTGTAAAAATGTATGACGTGATAACTGTCGGTTCCGCGACTCTGGATGTTTTCGTTTACACGGATTTGCCGGGGATGAAAAAGGAAAAAAAGAGACTTATAGCGTATCCGATCGGCTCAAAGATACTTATAAAGAAACTGGATTTTATGACAGGCGGAGGCGGGACAAACACGGCCGTTTCCTTTTCCAAGCTCGGGCTGAAGACAGCTTACCTTGGAAAGATGGGCACGGATGACAGCGCGAGAAGGATAATAGAGCAGTTAAAAAAGGAAGGTATTGATTTTATAGGTAAAAAAGGAACGGAAGACTTCACGGCCTACTCAGTGATACTTGACAGCAAGGGCCATGACAGGACCATACTGACTTACAAGGGCGTAACCAACCATTTTGATTTCAGCGAAATAAACATGAAAAAAATGAAGACAAAGTGGTTTTATTTTTCTTCCCTTATGGAAAAATCCTTCCAGACTCAGAAAAAGATTGCTGAATATGCAAGAAAGAACAATATAAAACTGGCTTATAACCCAAGCGAATACCAGCTAAAGAGAAATGACATCGGTTATATACTGAAGAGAACGGATGTACTCGTGTTTAACAGGAGGGAGGCCCATCTCTTGACTGAGGAAAAGAATGTAAAAAAACAAATGAAAGAAGTTTCAAAAATGGGGCCCAAAATAATTTGTATAACAGACGGACCACATGGTGATTATGTTTGTGATTCGGAGAACTTTTACTCAATGAAACCTCACAAGATAAAGATAAAGGAAAGGACAGGTGCAGGGGATGCCTTTGCTTCCGCGTTTTTGACAGGATTGATAAAGAAAGGTGATATTGAATTTGCAATGAAGCTTGCACTCACAAACTCAGAATCAGTTATAATGTATCACGGGGCAAAAAACAAGCTCCTGACTTATAAGGAAGCTCTCAAAAAAATAAAGAGCAGGCCAGTAAAAATAAAAAAAGAAAAGTGGTAGTATGAAACTAAGCAAAATAATGACAAAAGGAAAGGCAATGTTCCTTGCATATGACCAGGGGATGGAGCATGGTCCCGCTGATTTCAACGACAAAAACGTTGACCCAAAGTATATTTTAAACATAGCGGAAAGAGGACATTTTTCCAGCATCATTTTTCAAAAGGGGGTAGCTGAGAAATATTACAATCACAAAATTCCTTTAATATTGAAGCTTAACGGGAAAACAAACCTTGTAAAGGGTGATCCCCTCTCAACACAACTTTGTTCCGTGAAGGAGGCAATCAAGCTGGGGGCAAAGGCAGTTGGTTATACGATTTATACAGGCTCGATTCACGAGCAAAAGATGTTCAGGGAATTCGGGAAGATAGAGGAGGAAGCTCACGCCTGTGGTTTGCCTGTCATAATGTGGATGTACCCGAGAGGAAAGGCCATAAAGAACGATATCTCCGGGGATATCCTGGCTTATGCGGCAAGGATAGGTTTGGAACTTGGGGCGGACATAG
>JAGLWW010000070.1 GCA_023133195.1 Candidatus Aenigmatarchaeota archaeon | reverse complement strand
AGAATTGTCAGGGTCTTGGCTGTGCCCGGAACCCCTTCGAGAAGGACATGACCATTGCACATCATACCTTTTATAACCGAGGCCGTCGTCTCTTCCTGTCCGAAGACGCACTTGTTTATTTCTTCCTTTATCTCATTTACCTTTTTGCTGTAAAGGTCCACTGTTTTTTTGAGATTATCCATTCATACCACCGGAACCTTGTTTATGATATCCCTGATTATGTCATCTGTAGATATATTTCTTGCCTTGCCTTCATAGTTCAGGATTATCCTGTGCCTGAGGACGTTTAGTGCGATTTTCCTTATGTCATCAGGAGTCGCGTAGTCCCTGCCTTCCATCATGGCATTGGCCTTGCCTGCCAGAGAGAGGAAAATGGAAGCCCGAGGGCTTCCGCCGTAATCTATAAATTTATGAAATTCAAGTCCATACTTCTCGGGATACCTTGTTGCCTCGACTATGTTTAGGATATAATCCTTTACCTTCTCTGTTATCTTTATTTGTCTGACTGTGTTCTGAACCCTCTCGATATCCTGGGGACCCAATGCTTCCTTTATACCGTATTCGTCCAGACTTTTGACGACTGAGTTTACATCTATAATCCTTAGCTCTTCCTCTTCAGTGGGATAGTCAACGTATACCTTGAACAAAAACCTGTCTGTCTGGGCCACGGCCAGAGGATAGGTGCCTGCTTGTTCCAGTGGGTTTTCAGTTGCCAGAACTATGAAAGGCTTTGGCAGGTCGAATGTATCCATTCCTATGGTTACCTGTCTTTCCTGCATCGCCTGAAGCATGGCACTCTGTACCTTGGGCGTGGTTCTGTTTATCTCGTCTCCCAAGACGAAGTTGGCAAAAATAGGGCCTTTCTGGGCCCTGAAAATCCCCTCCTTCTCTATGTACATCGTGGTGCCTGTTATGTCGGAAGGCAGAAGGTCCGGAGTGAACTGTATCCTCTTGAAAACTGTGCCGGATACAGCTTTGGCGAGAAGCATGACTAAAAGTGTTTTGGCAAGACCCGGAACCCCTTCGAGAAGGACATGACCGTTGCACATAAGGCACTTTATAACAGAATCTATGACGCTTTCCTGGCCTATGATACCTTTCTGGATTTCTTTTTTGAGTTTTTCAAGCCTCTTGCTTTCTTCCTTTATGCTCTCCTTCAAATCCATGCTTTAATTTTGTAAAACCTTATTTAAAATGTTTTAGACCAGTGTATCTTTCAACCCGTGACCTGTTACTATCATCAGAGTTTTTCCTCTTAGTTTCAATTTTTTCGCGCCCGCATAGCTGGCTGCCCCTGAAGCCTCTGCATAAATCCCCTGTTCCGCCAGTTCTTCTTTTGCTTCTCTTAGTTCTTCATCCGTAACGACAACACCTTTGCCTTTTGTATCCTTTAGGGCGTAAAGAGCTTCCTCACCGTAATTTGGTTTGCCGCAGGAAATTGCCGAGGCTATTGTTTCAGGGTCTTCCACAACAGGGATTTTTTTGTTTTTTAAGAAGGCCTCCACAACCGTGGAACAGTGATAAGACTGGACAGCCACTATTTTCGGTATCCTGTTTATCAGTCCTGTCATCTTCATTTCTTTAAGACCCCTGTAAGTCGCATAGCAAAGGTTTCCCATTCCAACCGGCAGTACTACATATTTGGGAATCTGGAATCCCATCTGGTCCATGCTTTCCAGTATTACAGATTTTTGCCCCTCCTGCCTGTAAAGGTAATCACCTGTTAAATACACTTTTTTCTTTAACCATAGCTCTTTTGTCCTGTTTAATGCATCCGTATAATCCCCATCTATTTTCACAATTCTTGCACCATAGCTCCTGATTTGCTTTCTCTTTATTATCGTTGCCCCTCTCGGAACGTATATGGTTGCCTTTATGCCAGCCCTAACGGAATAAGCAGAGACTGACGCACCCATGTTGCCCGTGGATGCACAGGTTATTTTATTTATGCCAAGCTGCCTTGCATGCGTGATTTCCACAGTGGAGCCCCTGTCCTTGAAACTTCCTGTTGGATTGCTTCCCTCAAATTTGAAGAACCAGTCATCCCGTTTTCCAGAAATTAGTGGAGTTCCTCCCTCGTTCATCGTGACTCTTTTTGTTTTCTTGGGTATGGGATAAAACATCCAGTATTTCCAGTGATAAGGTCTTGTCTTAAAGAATTTGCTATCCAATTGTTTCTTTATTTTTTTTGTTTTGTAGTGAACTACCAGAGAACCCCCGCACTCGGGACACCAGAACAAAATCCTATCAGCGGGGTATTCTTTTTTACAATGAAAACATTGTTGATGAGAAAGCATATTATTCTGTAGTTATGGTTTTAATAAAAGCTTTTGTCTTCTTTTGCAAGTCTTCAAGAGAACTCTCGTTTACAACCGTAAAATCGGCAATGGCCATGGGCCCACCTGTATGGATGTTTGCTATCTGCGTGTGGTCGCGGCTCCTGGCATCTTCCGGAGTCAAAGGTCTTACATTCCTCTTACCAAGCCTGGCATATCTTGTCTTTGGGGAAGCGTAAACAGCCACTACAAAGAAATTCTCGCCGTATTTCTCCTTCAGAATCAAATACTCCTCCCACGAATACATGCTTTCCACGACAACGTTTCCTTTCTCCAGAAGAGAATCTATTTTCGGCAGGCTAAGCTCGGCCATCATCCCCATTCCTCCCCCTTCTCTCATCTTTTCCCTTGTCATCTGCTCGTTTTTCTCGTTTATCTTCAAACCTTCTTCCTTCATCCTGTCAAAGACTATGTCCCCGAAATAAACCCTGAAGAAACCGGCCTCCTCAAAACACTTCACAGCCTCACTCTTCCCGCATCCAGGCATTCCCACTACAGCAACTACTTTTTTCATAACATCACTCTTCAAGTTTGTAACTCCATCCCGGCTTCCATTCTTTTGGCTGTTTAAGACGCCAATCCTTTTTTATGGCCTGTTCCCAAGTTTTTCCATTTAATATTACTTCCAATGCTAACTGCGGGGCCATGTGAGCCACGATGACTATATTTTTTCCGGAATAATTTTGTAATAAATCTTTTAGAAACTCCCTGATTCTTTTCTCAACATCTTTGTTACTTTCTCCGTTTGGAAACGGTTTATCAATATGTTCTATTGGACTTACTTTTTTTGACGAAGTCCCATTTAAATCCCCATAGTTACACTCTCTTAGTCTTTTATCTTGAATAATTGGGATGTACCTTTCATCGAAAGTTAGTTTGGCTGAATCAACTGCTCTCTTCAAATCCGAACAGAAAACAACATCAAATTCTTTGTCTTTAATCAATTCTTTCAAATCAATTGACTGTCCTTTCCCAAGTTCAGATAATTCACCTGGAGACCAACCAGTAGCAATCCCCTGTTCATTATCTGTTGTAGTTCCATGCACAAAATAAGTAATATTAACAATTCTTTTCACGTCACCACCTTTCACAATGAATCACTTCCTTAAGGTCTCTCAAATCTTTTTTTTCCAAAACCTCTGAATCATCCGGATAACCCAACGCAATCATCCCTATCAATTCAATGTTTTCCGGGAGTTCCAGGATTTTTATCATTTTTTCCCTGTCATCCTTGTGTTTTTCATGTTTAGTAAACGTTGTTATAAAACAGGCTCCTAAGCCTAAAGAGTGTGTTGTCAATAAAATATTCTCCATGGCCAAACTCATTGTTATAGTCCACTCTTTGTACTCGGGGTCCTTTGTCTTATCTGTACAGCAAGCTATTACCACAGGGGTTCCAAACAAAAATTCCCTGTCCTCATAACCCAAGGCCAGTTCCTTGATTGTTTCTCTGTCCTTAACCACGACAAACTCCCATACCTGGCATTCCTTTTTCAGAGGCCCTCCAAATGGCGCATACCTGGCAAAATCAATTATCTTCTCTATAATTTCATCAGAAACTTCCTTATCCAAAAACTTTCTTCTGGATCTCCTAGTCTTTATGCACTCTAATGTATCCATTAAACTCAACATTTAATTTTTAAATGGTGCGGGAGATGAGATTCGAACTCACGAAGAACCTACGTTCACAGGATTTCTCA
>JAGLWW010000007.1 GCA_023133195.1 Candidatus Aenigmatarchaeota archaeon | reverse complement strand
GAAAACCTGTAAACGGGACCTTATATGAAGGCAGTTCCGTGGAGATAAACTGGAGCGTGAGCGATTCCGGCACGGGAGTAAACATGACATGGTACACAAAGGACAGCAACACAACCAAGAACTATGTCACGGGCGAGGTAAACAACACTACTGCCACTTTTGGTTTGGGTACGCACCACATAATTTTCTATGTCAATGATAGTGATGATTATGGGCCAAGTGCCGTTAATTCAAGTTACGTATCATTTATAGTTAATATGACACTGAACAAAACCAAAGAACTTGATGAGATTGAGATTCATATAAATAACACAAACCTGTTGAAGAACATAACCTTAAAGCACGCGAATGGGACATCAATGGGTGACAATGAAAACGCAAACAAATCTTTCTTAATGGAAATGGAAGTAAACAGTTCAGGTACTTTTGTCTTTGTAAAAATAGTGAAATTCAACGGCTTGGATGCAAACTGGGACGAGAACTTTGACATAGAAGTGGACAACGCCAGTGTTATAGCAAATAACACGGGTTCTAATGCAGGCACGAAGATAAAGCAGATAGTAGTCTTCAAGAAATTAAACAATTTCCTGCCTGATGATAAATACGATAAAGGCACGAACATATTTATCAATCATTCCGTCGGAAGTTATGATGTTCTTTACATAGAAGATGATACAGGTGATACTATTTACAAGCTGGGTCAATGCTATAACAATACTGCTATCAACTGTACCAATGTAAATGATGCCTGCTACACGAACACAACCGACAACGTAACTCTGTATATACCTCACTTATCCGGAGGTGCTCTGGGAGACGACACAGTTGGCCCAACGATAAACATGACCTCGCCTGAAAACAACTCAGAGGTAGACAACAGTTATTTCACTTTCACCTTTACGGCCAAGGAATCCAATCCAAAGGAGGATTTCTGTTGGTATAACCTTACAAACAGCACAGGAGCAGAAATAAACTATACAACTCTGACCAACAATTCATTCTCATGGGTAGGTACCACAGGAACCTATACGACTACTTTAAGCGGAATCGCCAATAGCAACTATGACATGACAATAAACTGCACTGACCTGAACAACCAAAGCACGCAGGAAGTTTTCAACTTTTCCGTGAGCGATACCACTTCACCGCAAGTTACGGATGTATCCTCCTCCGACATAACAACCGGCAGCGCCACATTATCCGTGACAACAGATGAAAGTTCTATTTGCCGCTACAACGACACTGACGGCAGCTATTTAACCATGGATGTTTTCAACACCACAGGAGGAACCACTCACACCGCTGCCTTGACAGGTTTGTCTTCCTCAACCCAGTATACTTACTATGTGCGTTGCAACGATACAGCAGGCAACATTATGACTTATTCAAATTCAACTACATTCACAACATCGGCAGGTGAGACAACGACTACCGTTTCTGGCGGAGGCGGTGGATCCAGCGGAGGCGACACAACTACAACAACAGTGGAAGGTGAAGAGGCCACCACCACAATCAAAGAAGGACCGGAAGAGGATGAAGAAGGAATAAAGGAAGAAGATGTTGGCGGAGAAAAACCATTTATTACAATACCAGGACTGCCTGAAGGCGTAAATACACAACTTCTGGTTAGTCTCGTTTTCGTAATAATATTCATCGGGGCAATAGCATACTGGAAAAGAGAGGAAATATTCAATATGAAGAAGAAAAGGTCAGAGTACTCTTACGGACCATAAAATTTTGATACCTTAAGTTTTATCTTGTATTCAATCTCCTTTTGAAATTTTCAAATTCTAACCTTGAAACTCTGCTTCCCATATCATCCATCGCTTTATTAAATAGCTGTACGGAGCTATTTTTGACCACGCTTTTATGAGAAAAGGTAAATAGTTCTTGAGTTTCTATAAAGTCGTGAAGTTCCTGTCTCATTTCGGATGAACGGAAAAAATCGTCCAATTCATTCATATCTCTAAAACCGTATAAAATAATATAGCTAGAAGTTCCCCTCGTTATTCTGTAAACATTAATAATATGAGGAATTTTTAATAATATTTTTTCTATTTCAGATTCTCCCTTACCCAAGCCTTCTTTTGTCAGTTGCGCTATTGCTATTGCAAAAATCCTTATATCTAACATGCAGCAATCCAAATTTAAGGTATAAGAATCTATTATTGTTGCTTCCAATTTTTTTCTTATTTTTCCTACAGCTTGGCTAGATATGTTTAACTTGGAGGCTATTTCTATGTCTGATATTCTTGAATTCTCAAGTAGTAATTTTAAAACCTTCTTTTCATTTTTAGTAAGTTTCACAAATAAACCCCTCAAAATTGGAATATCAATCCCACTATTTAATATTTGTATTGTTTATATTAATATCTTGAATGTTTAAACATCTTATAAACAAACAGCTAAGTAATTTATATAAGTATAAACATTTAATAAATGGGTGTGGGGGATTAAACATAAGTTTTCCAAGACTGTGAAGATTTTTGATACAACCTTGAGAGATGGGGAACAGATGCCGGGGGTGGTGTTCCGACCCGAGGAAAAGGTAGAACTTGCTGTAAAGTCCTCCGAATTCGGCTGTCATTTCATAAATTTAATGCCTTCCATATCTGATTCTGAAGCAACTTTGACAAAGCAACTTGCAGGCATGGGTCTCGATTCTGAAATAACTGCAGATTGTATGCTAAAGAAAGAACACATAGAAAAGGCCTTGGAATGTGGCGTCCAGAGGATAATGCTCTTCACCTCGATTTCTGACCTACATCTGGAACGCAAGCTGAAAATCACTAGGGAGGAGAACCTGAGTAGGTCTTTAGAGATGATAGATTTCACAAGAGAGCACGGCGTAAAACTGGATTTCGGAGTTGAAGATGCCACTAGAGCTGACATAAATTATCTTATAGATTTTATCAACAAGCTCCACGTAGAATACTTTTTGCCTGCAGATACTCTGGGTTGTATGACCCCTTTCCAGACTTATGACTTTTTCAAGAGGTTGAAAAAAGAGTGCAAATGCAAATTATGCGTACACGGTCACAACGATTTTGGTATGGCAACCGCCAACGTCTTGGCCGCCTTAAGCGCGGGTGTAGATGGTTTCTCCGGAACATTTAATGGAATAGGCGAAAGGGCAGGCAACGCCCCGATAGAGGAGGTGTGTGTGGCACTCAAGTATCTCTATGGTTTAGATTTGAAAGTAAACTACAAGAGCATCAAGGAGATGTGCGGCCTGGTTGAGAAGTACTCCGGCGTGCGCCTTCAGAAGCACAAACCGATAACCGGTGAAAACGCCTTCACTCATGAGAGCGGAATTCATGTAAACGGGATGCTCAAGGATACGAGGACCTATGAGAACTTCAACCCCGAGATTGTGGGACGGAAGAGAAAATTTTTGTTCGGCAAACATACTGGAGGATCGGGTCTTAGATACGTTCTGAACGATTACAAGCCATCTAATGAAGAAGTAAGAGATTTGCTTAAAAAGGTAAAGACCTTTTCTGAGTCCAACAAGAAATCTCTTTCCGAATCTGATGTGTGGGACCTTTTCAAAACTAATTTTAGGGGTGATTTTTTTGAGAATTAGTGATTTTTTGGGATTTATCAGATTCAGGATATGCATCTTCGTAACGTGCATAGGCATAATAGGTTATCTCTTGTTTAACCCCCTGTCTACAAACCTTTTCTTTGTTACACTGACTTGTTTCTTTGCGGTTGCAGGATCTTACGCATACAACAACATGACCGACAAGGAAGAAGATTTGATAAACAGAAAGGAGTTGAATTCCTTTGTCCTTGACAAGAGAAGTTATCTTGTCATCATAGTTTTATTTTCCTTGGGATTCTTTTTCTCAACTTTTCTGTCTTTTTATTCCCTTATTTTTTGTTTGTTAGGTATTGTCATAAGTTTTGCCTATTCCTTTTTCAAACTAAAGAAACATTTTCTCGTAAAAAACTTTTACACTGGTTTTGGGGCCACCTTGGTCTTCCTGCTTGGTGCAACCTACTTGACCTCTGAAATAATCGAATACTACATTCTTTTGTCATTCTTCATTTTCATCGGTAGCGCTATATCCGACCTGAGGGACTACGATGGCGACGCGGCAAATAACATAAGGACTCTGCCCGTATATCTTGGGTATGATGCAGGTAAAAAAATAATTTTCGTCCTGCTAAGTATATTTTCTTTTTTGATACTATTTTTCTCGGGTTTCATCGTCTTCCTACCTTTCACCATGGTCATGCTCTACTTCCTCTTAAAGAACAAGCCCACTCTTGCTCATTCCTGTGAGGGGTGTTCTTTCATCTTCTTGGTCTTTTGGCTTATTTTGGGGGTGTGAAATATGTGCATGGTTACATTTGACTGGAAGGAGACGGATGCAAAGGAAAAGGCCGCGCAATTCAAAAAGAAAAGAACAATGGTGTGGGCCGTGATAGAAGTTACGAATAGTTGTAATTTCAATTGCAAGTGGTGTTATGCAAGTTCTGGATACAGTTCAAATCATATGAGCAAGGAAAATCTTACAAAGTTGGTTGGGAATCTTGCAGATTCAGGGGTAAGACAGATTACATATTCCGGCGGAGAGCCTACCATGTATCCATACATCAGAGAAGCGGTAAAAATTGCAAAAGATTATGGTTTTGTGGTTCACATGAACTCTAACGGGTATCTGATTACAAGGGAGATGGCAAAAGAATTGAAAAGCCTTGGTCTTTCTCAGGTACAGACAAACATAGATAGTATTGACCCCAAAAAACACGACAAAATAAGGGGTAAGGAAGGTTCGTTTCAGAGAGCGGTGAAGGCTTTGAAAAACGTAAAGGAAGCGGGTATGACACCTGTCTGTCAGACGGTTCTCACAAAGATGAATGAAAATGAAATCTTTGACATCTTCAAACTTGGAAGAAGTTTGGGTACAGAGAGATGCAGGACGTGGGATATGATGCCCGTGGGTTTTGCAAAGGGAAAAATGGACCTTAGACCCACCAATTACATAGAGACTTTAAAGAAGTTGGATAAATTTGCATATGAGAACGGGGCCATACACATCGAGTCGGGGGAACCTTTTTTCCCGCTGGACTACGAGACAAATCTTGATATAACTAACATACCATGTGTGGCCAGAGCAGGCCTTCTTATAAATATATCATTTGACGGAGAAGTCTATTACTGTGTTACAAACAGAGAGCCGATGTTCAATGTTTTCAAAGACACAAACGGAGAGACTTTAGAAAAGGTCTATAGAGACAAATTGGCAGAATTCGTTCAATTGCGTGGAATTCTGTCAAAATGCGAAGGATGTGAATTTTTAACCAAATGCAGCGGCGGTTGTTACACGAGAAGAAAATACTCAGACGGTTACGATTATTGGTGCAAGGACAGAATACAATCTAGTTAATTTTTGGAATATGTTATTTTAATATTTTTATAGGTTTCTACAACATCCCCGAGATTGAACTTTTTATCTATAACCCACAAATAACCGAGAATGGTTTGAATCAAAAAATTCCAGTTGTCCTTTTCTTTCTGCAAACCGAATGGAGGATTTTTTATATCCACGACTATATAATCTTCCCTGTACACGACGGTTATTATACCCCATCCCATTATCTGCAAAAGCGTCTTGAGAAGAACAAATTTTTCTTTGCTTGAAGATTTCCTTATGATTTCTTTGAAATAATCATATGAAATATACGGAATTCTTTCTAATAGTATTTCCGAGTTGCCCAACAGGTGGAAAATCGTATTTTCTACTGTATACAAAGATTTATCTCTAAAGTAAATTTTATTACCTTCCTTTAACTGAAAAATATTTCTTTTGAAGGAGTCTCTTAATGTAAATCCCTTAATCGGAGCTAAATAATTCAGCTTATCATACGTTTTTTTGCTTTTAGAATTAATTTTATAAGGGTTTCCATGTTTAATTTTGAAGACGTATTTACTGAAAATTTCCCTTTGTGAGACTTCAATGACATCAACTTGAGAACCAAATATTATGTTTAAAATTCCTATGAAAAGACCAACGGAAAAATAATTATTTCCGATAACTTTTGTTATTGCCTCGTTCTCTGTCCTTATCTCAATAATATCTCCTGTTTTATTGGCATGAAAATTTTTCATTAAACCCAAATTAATCCACACATTTTTCATAAACATATTAAGTATTATCACGGGAGGTAATCTCTCCAATGCACTCGGCATAAGGGTTTTAAAACTTACAGCCATCCATTTCTGGCCAATCCTTTTCATCTCTTCACCATGGCCGGCGTCTTCGCATTCCTTAATGTAATTTATGAATATATCCTCGAAAAAAAGCGTATCCCTCCTTTTGCTCAAATGAAGCTTGTTGACGAGGCTGCCTACAGTAGCTTCAAAAATATTTTTGTTCAAGGAATAAGAAAGTCTCATTTCATTCTCTCCAAATGATATGAAAGGATTCCTTTAAATTATATTAATGTTGTTTTCGACAGCTTTAACCCTTCCTTGCCTATTATAAACTCGTGCGGTATTTTTGGCTCGAATGCAGAGTACCTCAGTTTATGGATTTCCAGAGTCCTTTTTGGCTTCTCTTCCATTTCAATAAATGACAGATGCACGATACCGTCACATTCAAAGGCTTCTCCGTTCCCCGAATCCAGTTTCCCATCAGTTTCGCATAAAATCAGGGAGCATGTGAACCTCTTTTTGAGTTCTCTTATAAGGTCAGAAAAGCATCTTCTATACTCTTTTTTATCTTTAGCATAAATCAAAAGTTTGTTTACGTTATCAATTACAATCCTTTCTATTTTGGGATAATGATTGAAGAGTTTTACGAACTGATTCAGGTTAAAACTGTCATGCTTTACCGAACCCTCCCCGTTCAGTTTCAATTCCTGAATCACAAAGCTCTTGTCGCCGTATTCTTCCAGTTTTTTCAAGGTGGAAAAACCTCTGCATGCCCGCAAAAGTTCAGACTTGTTTTCCATAAGACTGACATAACAGCACTTTTCTCCCCCTTTGGAGCCTTCCAAAAGAAAATTCAGACCAAAAAGCGTCTTTCCTGTGCCAGGGCCTCCTGAAATAAGAATGACAGTATTCTCTGGCAATCCCCCGCCGAGCAGTTTGTCCATATAAGGCAGACCTGTTTTTATCATAATATCACTCCTTGAATTGAGGCACGCCGACCTTTTTTTCATCAAGTTTTATAAGAAGGAATTTTTTATTTCCTATTCCAAAAATCCTTGCAGGGACCTTTCCATGCAGTTCTATATCATGTCTTTTGAGAATTTTTTTCGGTAGCATTATCCTGTTGCTGTTTCCAAGCTTTCCTGTAGTCAGGGAGTCTTCAAATTCCTCTGGCAATATAAGCACATTCTTATGAAATTTTATTGTCTTGTTTTCTTTCTCGGAAATGGAAGAAGTCACGTATATGTTATCTCTTACCCTGTTTATAGATTCTATAGTTGCCATATGTTTATATGTTTTGTAAAAGTATTTAAACCTTTTAGAGGAATTTGTAAAAGAATTTAAAGATAACGAAAAATATGAGGTGTAATAATTGCAGTTTTAAATTTCTTTCTTCATTTTGGAATTTTTTAACAACATATTTTTTTGGTATAATTTAATATGAAAACCGAAATACGATTTTAACCTTTAATTATAAGCGTTTCATAAGTAAACTTTCTAATTTGTTTTGGTTTTTGTTTTAATCCTTAAAGATAAGTGGGTTGTTTCCACCCAATATATTTGGGGTGAGAATGCGCATGAGGCAATTTACAGATGAAAAATACATTTGTGGTAGCTTTAAAGCTATTTTCTAACGGCCGTTACTCTAAACTAAATAATTCATTGAAATTTCTGATTTTATTTTTTGTCATGACATTATCCCTTTTACTTAACTCCAAAGGTGTGATGGCAGCAACCATCACTGTATGTCCCAGCGGATGCAATTACACCTCCATACAGAGTGCGATTAATAATGCAAATTCCGGAGACACAATTAATGTCTACAACGGGATTTATTATGAGAACGTGATAGTTAACAAGACGATAAATCTTGTTGGCCAGAACAAAGACACCACGACTATCGACGGCGGCGGAAGCGGGAATACCGTTTACATCACCTCCGATTGGGTAAACATAAGCGGGTTTACTATAAACGGAAGCGGCATAACTGGCTATGATGCAGGGATAAGCATAAATTCAAACTATAACAATATCAGTAATATTAATATTACTGATAACTATCTTGGCGTATATCTTTCAGAATCAAACAATATCACAATATCTTATAACTCCATTTCAGGCAATGGCCTTGATTGTATCTTGTCAGAAGATTCATTCTACAATACAATCTCTGAGAATAATCTTACAGGAAATGATTACGGGATAGAGATGTATACAAGTAACTACAATACAATATACAATAACATAATTTCAAACAATGACGGGGATGGAATCTATTTTGAAGAATCTTTCTTTAACACAATTTCTACAAACAACATAGAATTGAATTTTGACTCTGGTATAATTCTAGAAACCTCCTCTAATAGCAACACAATCTCCGAAAACATAATCTCCAAAAACTATAGGGGTATTGATATTTTTGATTCATCCAGCAACACAATCTCCGGAAATAACATTACAGGTAGCAACGAGAGCGGAACATATTTAAGTGGTTCATCCAACAACACAATCTCCGAAAACACACTTTCTGGCAATAAGGGGGAAGGTATATACTTTGATGGTTCGTCTAGCAATAATAACGTCAGCGGAAATGACATAAGCTTGGGTGATACGGGGATATATATAGAATCCGCTGGTATAACTGTTCATTATAATAAGATTTATGATAATAATAATTATGGAATTAATAACATAAATGTCGAAACTGTGAATGCCACTCTGAATTATTGGGGAAATGCGTACGGGCCTTATCATACGATATCAAATCCAGACGGACAAGGAAACAATATAAGCGACAACGTCACTTTCTGGCCGTATTATTATGATGAAGAAAGGACCGTTCTGTCAGCTGAAAATCACGTCTTCTTGAATGATAGTACAACTGTCGGCTCAAATCACACAGAAGTCATCGTACCACCAAACAACACCGCGGCTAACATTACCGTTCTGGTTAATGTAGTCAACGTTACTTTGAATTTGGCTCTGCTTGACAATTCATCAAATATCACAACAAATGCCACGCTTACTGGTAGTATCAACATCAGTTCCAATAGAACCATAGGAACCGTAAAAGTTTTTATTCCAGCAGACCTCACAATCACAGCCTCTACTAGCTGGAACTGTATAATTAACTTGCCCATTATAATGGAAAATTCATCCGTTAACGTAACCCCAGATGCAGGCAAGATAGCCACTGTTTCTTTTGTAATTGAAACGGGATACTTTGATGAAAGGCTAACGCTGGGTAAGGCAGTAAGCATTCTGATTCCGGGAGAGGCAGGCAAATATGCAGGCTATTTAAGATCCGGTACATTTTATCCCACCACAACAATCTGTTCGAACGACACACAATCTGCAGGAAATGAACTTGGAAACGAGGGGAACTGCAAAATAGATTCAGGTCCAAATCTTGTGATATGGACCAAGCACTTTACCAAGTTTATCACTTACGCACAATTCGACATCACCACTACTACAACAACTACTACAACAACCACTCTCGGTGGTTTCGGTGGCGGATCTGTTCATTATCATAAAGAAACCAAAATATGGGATAAGATAACCCCAGGCAGGGTTGTGATAATGAAGATAACCGACAAGGAAATATGCTTCAAGCAAATACAGGTCTCCGTGAATAACCAGGTCAACAACGTCAAAATAACCGTGACCAAACTGGCAGGAAAACCTGCCTCGGTTGTCCACGAGGTCAGCGGAAAAGTCTACAAATACATGGAGATAAACACGGAAAATCTCGAAGATGACAATATAGAATCAGCTAAAATTAGATTTGAGATCAACAAAGCTTGGATAAATAGTAACAACATAGATAAGGATACCATAGTCTTGAATAGGTATAAAAATGGATGGGAGAAACTAAAAACAAGACTTGTTGGACAGGATAGTGATTATTACACTTATGAAGCGGATACACCGGGTTTCTCTGTATTTGCTGTAACTGGAGAAGTTTTATCCGAAACAGAGGAGCCTGGGGAAGTAGAAGAAACTCCAGAAAAAGAAATCAAAGAAGAAAAAGCCGAGCAGCCATCTCCTCCTGAAAATTTCGGAGAAACACAAAGACTGATTTTCGTGGGTCTCCTGGCATTCGTAATAGGGTTTCTGACATTCTGGAAACTAAGACCAAACAAGTAACAAAACAATCCTTAAAAACCCAAAATCTGAGGATTATACCCAATATTAGACTAAAAATAGCAAATCCTTTTATGCTTTCTAAACAAATATACTATTTATGCTTTTTAAGAAACTTTTTTCCAAAAAAGAGGAGAAACCCCTAGAAATAGAGCTTAAACTGGAAGAAATAGAGGAATGGGTAAGAAAAGAGAACCGGAAGTTTATGGAGGACCTTGAGGGGGACATTGGAGAAAATTACGTCATACTGGAAGAAAAACTAGAAAAACTCAGGGAATTTCTTAAGCTTTTCAGGCAGGCCGAGATACACCCAGATGTCATAGAAAGACTGAAGAAGGCCGCCCAGACAAACAAGTTAATGATAGAGAGCAGCATGGAAAATTTCATAGAATCCTTCTCAATTCCCAAGGAAAAGGACTTTAAAAGCGCTCAAAATTTCTGCAGGGATGTCTCGGTAAAAATAGCAGAACTTGGAAAGAAAAATAGAAGAGGGTTCCTGATAGTTACAGAGGCCCTAAAGGATACGAAAGACCTTACAAAAAGCATAGGCGAACTGGAAGGAAAGACACTGGAATTGTGGAAAACGCTTAAGGAGAAAGGGAAGAGGATAAACGACATAGAAGAGACCATAAACCTGGGCAAAAGTGTAATATCGGATATAGAAAGGAAGCCGGAAATTGAGAAGAATATTCAGAGCCTGGAGAGCGGCCTGGATTTCCAGAGACAGAAGATGGAAAAGGCAAAAAAGGAAGCAGAGGAGTTTAAGGACAGCAAGGAGATGTCAAAACTCAAAAAAATGGAAAAAAGCCTGGAAGACCTGAAAACAAAGAGAAGTAGAATGGAAGACAGGATTATTCAGGAGATGTCTAACTTTGAAAAGGCCTTCAAGAAAATAGGATACAGTGAAATTGAGAAATCAAAGGCAATAAACAGGTATATGGAGAATCCCGTGGACGCCATTGTTGAGCCCAAGGGACTTGACAAATTCAGAGAGCTGGCATTTTTCGTAAAAGACGGCATAAAGAAAAACAGATTCGAGCTTTCAGACAAAGCAAAAGACAAGGCCCTTCTTGGAATAGAAAGGGTCGAATCCGGCGTATTGGACTGGGCTTTAAAGGAACATAAAGAAATAACAGCCAAAATCTCTGAATCCGAAAGGAAAATCAGGAAAAACAAGATAATAGAGGAGAAGAAGGAAAAGGAAAAGGAATATGAGGACTGGAACCAGACGATTACAAAGACAAAGAAAAGAATAAAGGACCTGAAGGAAGAAAGAGAAGAGATAGGCAAGAAAATAGAATCCCAGAGAAAAATGCTTGGAAAGAAGCTAAAAAGCCTGTCAGAAAAGGAAGTAAAGATTACCTAAAGGAATCCAGCCTGCTTTGCATCCCTTTTTTTTCTTTGAGTTTTTCCAGAGTACTGTTTATCCTGTCCTCCGAGAAATCATGCTCATCGCACAGGATTTTCTTTATCTTTTCTTCATTTGGAGGATTCCATTCCAGTTCATAATCTTTGGTAACAGGAGGGTTCATGAAGAAGTCGAATATCTCCTCAGGGCTCGTATCAAAGTTCCATTTACCATTTCCTATTTTCTTTAGCAAAACAGGGACGTTTCCTTCGTTTTTGACCATATTTAAAGCAGTTTTAGGTCCCATACCACTCAATCCGCCAGGATTGAAGTCTGTCCCTATTCCAATACCCAATACAACCAACTGTTCTCTGGTTATCCCCAGCTTATCCAGAACATCCCTTAAATGGATTATTTCAGGCTTTATCTCCACATAAACCTCTTTTCTCGGAACCTTCTTTTTGCCTGTTATTGTTATGTTTCTCAGCAATATTGACGCTCCAAACAGCAGGGAATCAAAGTCCTGGGATGATGAAGCCCATACATCACCTTTTTGGGTCATAAAAGCTGCCTGAGCTTCCCCTTCGGACGGAGCCTGCACGCAAGGAACGCCCATGGCACAAAGGAGCTCTTTGGAGTCTTTTATCACGTTTTCGTCCACTTTTACTCCTTGCTGAGCCCATTTCCTTGCTTCTTCTATATCACCCCTTTCTAGGGCTTCTTTATGCTTCTTACGTGCATTTTCCCTTCTTTCCCGCCTTTCCGTATTTGTAGTCTCTTTGATTTTTGGAGGTTTTCCGTCAAACACATAACATGGCCTTATTCCCGCCTTAATAAGTTTCAGGGTCCTGTAAAAAAGGCCAGAGAAATGGGAGGTTATCCTTCCATGAGAATCCTTCAGGGGGGTGCCGTCCGGCTGTCTTATACTGGATAGAAAC
The DNA here is from genome assembly GCA_023133195.1 of Candidatus Aenigmatarchaeota archaeon. Lineage (GTDB taxonomy): Archaea > Aenigmatarchaeota > Aenigmatarchaeia > PWEA01 > JAGHBM01 > JAGLWW01. The sequence goes on along the minus strand of JAGLWW010000007.1, from coordinate 984 downwards.
TGGTAAAGCACGTTAAGGGCGTCTATGGCTATTTTACGGCCTGTCAGTGTTTCTATTTCCATATTACTTTTACATTCCCTTACAAGCTCTGAGATGTTCACGCCCATTAAACCACAATAAGAATTAGGTATTTTAACTTATAAATTTTTTAATTAGAAATCAGGCCAGTGGTCCGCCTTTCCAAAAATCATCCTTCATTGTTCTGCCGGTTTTCTTTTCCCACTCATCAAATGTCATGGAGTATTTCTTTCTTATTTTTTCGCCAATGCCGAGGCCGTTGTATGCGCAGAACGAAATTATCCCTTCAAGTGTTGTGTAATGAATAACGCACCTTTTAAGCCTTTCCATATTGAGATTCCATGCATCCTGGAACCACATTGAACCAATATAAAGGCTCTTGTAATGGAAATCACTAAGTGCACTGTAATCTCCCTTTGCAAGTACATTGAATATCAGGTTCTTTATGTCAAGTTCTTTGGGGGCCTTTTCTTTGTCTATATATTTGCCTATATTGGCCAGGAAAGAGGATGCTATTTTTACCTTTTTGAGTTTTCCTGACTTTTTGGATAATTCGTCCACCAATCCTATAAAACCTTCCACGTCAACGAATCTGGTTATCGGTATTATTTTTCCCTCATCCAAGAAGACATAAGTCGCCCCGCCGCACATGGGATTTGCCGTGAATTCAACCTGCTTCTCTCCCTTAATGTTTTCTATAAGTTTTGATATTGGATAAACGAATGGGACAGGATAGAAATCATCCTTGGTTATCTGCCCGTCCAGACCTTCTTCCAAAGCTTTTATCATCATCCCGTAATCTGCTCTTTCATCGTCTATATGCTTTTGTGTGACATTCTCCAGTCTTCCGCAGAATGATATGGGCTGGAAATTCACGCCCCTTACCATGTCTATGTTTTCTATCGCAAACTTTATTATATTGCTTAATTCGTGAAGATTTTTCTTCATAACAACGGGAACAAGAAT